>JBDTXF010000016.1:0-16284 GCA_040006355.1 Nocardioidaceae bacterium
CGAAGGCTCCGCCGAGCTCGATCTGATCCTTCTGCGCTGCCTGAGCGCGGACCCGCCCTCCGTCGTTCCCCTCATGCCGTCGACCCGGGTCGAAGGGGCCATCGGCACGTCTGAGGTGGGCCTCAGCCCACGGGCACTGCGATCTCCTGGCCGACCGTCAGACCGGGGCCGCTGAGCGCGTTGAGCTCCTCGATCTGGTGCACCGCATCGCGGACCTGGCCGGGCTTCGCCACCCGGGCGGCGATCTCCCACAGGGTGTCGCCGGAGCCGACCTCGACGGTGCGCGTCT
This sequence comes from Nocardioidaceae bacterium, assembly GCA_040006355.1. Classification (GTDB taxonomy): domain Bacteria; phylum Actinomycetota; class Actinomycetes; order Propionibacteriales; family Nocardioidaceae; genus Nocardioides_B. The sequence continues at coordinate 290 of JBDTXF010000016.1, forward strand.
GCACCGGCACACCGACCTGGCTGGACGCGGCGGAGTGCGGTCCGAACGCGGTTAGCACGGCCAGGGTCAGGCCGAGCAGCACCACGACCATCAGCAGCCGACCACGACGGGTCAGCCGGACGGAGGCGGGACGCTGCGGACGCCGCGGGACGGCAGTCGACCGGGTGGAGCCTGGGTTCATCGCAAGGGTGCTCATGTGAGACCTCCTGGGGAAGGAGTCGGTCCGGGTGTGGATCGGCATGTCCATGACAGACGTTCTATCGGGGACCTCCGACAGTTTCCGGAGGCCGGTCCTCGAATGCCTGTTCGTTCGAACACGTGATCGACGTTAGAGCATGTGTTCGAACGGTTCAAGACCCTAGACGAACAAATGTTCGAACGGCTCCGCTGCGCTGCGCCACCCGAGCGGCCCGACACGCCGTTCGAACAAATGTTTGAACAAGATGCAGCGCGACGACTAACGTGAACGCACGGTCAGGCGGGTGCAGGCACCGCGGAGCTCCACGAAAGGCACGGCCCATGGCAGGCAAGCGCAAGGCAACCGACCGACGCGGATCAGGCGTCGCCGAGCTCCCCGACGGACCCCCCGACTCCACCGGCCTGACGCCGCGGCAGCAGCGGGTGCTGACCGTGATCCGGGACGCCATCGAGAGCCGGGGCTACCCGCCCAGCATGCGGGAGATCGGCGAGCGGGTCGGCCTGACCAGCTCCTCCTCGGTCGCCCACCAGCTGAGGGTGCTCGAGGAGAAGGGCTTCCTCAAACGGGACCCCAACCGGCCCCGCGCCCTGTCGGTGTTCACCCCCGACGAGGCCGCCCCCGTCGACGACACCGGGGCGGGCGACGAGCGGCCGGCCCCGACCTACGTGCCGATGGTCGGCAGGATCGCCGCGGGCGGGCCGATCCTCGCCGAGGAGCGCGTCGAGGAGATCATGCCGCTGCCCAAGAGCCTGGTCGGCGACGGGACGCTGTTCCTGCTCCAGGTCGCCGGGGACTCGATGATCGACGCGGCGATCTGCAACGGCGACTACGTGGTGATCCGTCAGCAGCCGGGGGCGGAGAACGGCGAGGTGGTCGCGGCGATGATCGACGGTGAGGCGACCGTGAAGACCTTCCAGCGCAAGAACGGCCAGGTGTGGCTGCTGCCGCACAACGACGCCTACCAGCCGATCGACGGCACCCACGCGACCATCCTCGGCAAGGTCACCGCGGTGCTGCGCCGGATGTAGCCGGTGTAGACAGACGTAGGCGGACGCGGACGGGGCGCAGAAGTCGGGGTTCCGCGGCGGGACCGCCGTCGGTCCCTCTACCCTGGGGCCCGTCCACCACGCCGACCATCCCCCGGGGGATCCGTGACCACTCGCCGCACTGCCCGACTGCTCGCCGCCGGCATCGCCGTCTCGTTCGGCGCCTCGATGCTGATCGCCCCGTCCGCGGGTGCGACACAGCGGATCACCCACCGGACCACGATCTCCGGCACCGACCGCAGCACCCCGCGCCAGACCCTGGCCGCCGCGAAGGCGCTGTTCACCCCGTCGAGCGTGAGCGAGCGCCGTCGCCAGACCGCCGCCCACGGCGGCCGGGACGCGACGATGGTGCTGCGCGACCTCGCCGCCCAGAGGGCGGACCTCCCCACGGCCGCCGAGCGCGCGACCGCCTCCCGAATCCTGGCCCGGCCCACGGACCCGAGCGACCCGAGTGACCCCCCCTTCGAGCCGAAGTACAAGGCGGTCTCCCCGGTCGGCTCGGACTGCAACGCCGACCTCTGCGTCCACTGGGTCGAGGACGGAACAGCCGACCAGGTCGCGGACGACGGCAACGTCACCACCGTCCCGGCGCAGGCCGCCACGACCTTGAGGACCATGACCGCGGTCTATGCCGCCGAGGTGACCCGGCTGGGCTACCACGCCCCGCTCTCCGACGGCACCGCCGAGGGCGACGGCAGGATCGACGTCTACCTCGCCGACCTCGGCGACGACGGCCTCTACGGCTACTGCGCCACCGCTGCCGCGGCCGTGGCCGCCCCCCGCCAGGCCAGCGGCTACTGCGTGCTCGACAACGACTACAAGAAGTCGCAGTTCCCCGACCACACCCCGACGCAGAACCTCCAGGTGACCGCGGCCCACGAGTTCTTCCACCTGGTGCAGTTCGGCTACGACTACCTCGAGGACGCCTGGTTCATGGAGGGCACCGCCGCGTGGATGGAGGACGAGCTCTACGACAACGTCAACGACAACCTGCAGTACCTCGCCGAGAGCCCGCTCAGCGATCCCTACGTGCCGATGGACTTCACCGGCCCCGATTGGTCGCCCTACGGCAGCTGGGTGTTCTGGAAGTTCCTCAGCGAGTGGCAGGGCGCCGGCAGCGCCGACGACCCCCGCGTGGTGCGCGACACCTGGGACAACGCGGTCGGGTCGACGTACTCGACGGCCGCCCTGCAGAAGACCCTGCAGGCACGGGGGACGACCTTCGCCAACGCCTTCACGACCTTCGGCACCTGGGGACGCGACCCGGGCCGCTACTTCTCCGAGGGATCGTCCTACCCCGCCGCGCGCCTGGACGCGCAGTTCGCGCTGACCAGGTCGAGGCCGTCGACCGGCACCCTGAGGGGCCAGACCAACCACATGGGTCAGAGCTGGATCAAGCTCATCCCCGGCTCGTCGCTGACCACCCAGCGGCACCTCAGGCTCACGGTGAACCTGCCGTCCACCAGCCGCGGGTCGATGGCGCGGGTGGTGGCGCACAAGACCTCGGGCGCCGTCACGATCATCACCTTCGCCCTGGACGGCTCCGGCAACGGCACCCGGACCTTCGGGTTCGCCCGCTCCTCGGTGTCGAGCCTGCAGCTGGACCTGATCAATGCCAGCACCCGGTTCACCTGCAACCAGGGTCTGGACTACTCCTGCGAGGGCAGCCCGGTCGACGACGGCCTCGACGCGAGCTTCAGCGCCACCGCGGTCCGGTAGTCCACGACCTCACGACGCTCAGGAGAGCTGGACGAGCAGCAGCGGTCCGCCGTCGTAGCGGCCACCGTCGATGCCGACGACCAGCCCCTCGGCGTACACGATCGGCTCGGTGACCTGCGAGGACGGTACGTCGATCAGTGACCCGATGATGCTGTGCCCGTGCACGATCCGCCGGCCGCCGAAGGTGTCCAGCATCGCCTGCGCGGCGCGGACCCCGTCCGAGCCCGCGAACTCGAACCGGCTGGTCAGGTCGGCGAACACGTCGAAGTGCGCTGCGAAGTCGTCGCCGGCGAGGATGGTGGCGACGGTGCTGTTGACCTCCTCCACCGTGCGGCCCCAGGCGAGGTAGGCCAGCGTGTCGGAGTGCAGCAGCAGGTCGCCGTCGACCAGCGCCATCAGCGGCAGGCCCCGCAGCCACGCCACGTCGTCGGCGCTCAGGCTCGTCTGGTCGCTGCGCCGACCGCCGTTGATCAGCCAGACCTCGTCGAAGCGGGTGCCGGGGAACAGCCACTCGCCCAGCATCAGCGCCTCGTGGTTGCCCATCAGCACGTGCACCCGGTCGGGGGCCTGGTCCTGCAGGGACCGCAGCATCCGGATCACCCCGATGCCGTCCGGACCGCGGTCCACGAGGTCCCCGAGGACCCATAGCGAGCTGTCCCCACCGGTCCAGCGGTCCTCCGCGTCGACGAGGCCGGCTCGTGCGAGGTGCGCTCGGAGGTCGGCGAGGTGTCCGTGCACGTCGCTGACCACATAGGTGCCCATGGCCGTCATCCTTCCAGCCCGGCCGCCCACCGCCGGTCAACGGCCGGGTGTCGAGACCCCCGGTCGCGCAGGCCGTCAGGAGGCGAGCCGGGCGAGTGCCTGGAGCACGACCGCCCGGTCGGTGGTGGACCACATCGGCGGCAGGGAGGCTCGCAGGAAGCTGCCGTAGCGGGCCGTGACCAGCCTCGGGTCGAGGATCGCGACCACTCCCCGGTCGCTGGTGGTGCGGATCAGCCGGCCCGCGCCCTGGGCGAGCAGCAGCGCCGCGTGCGTGGCGGCCACCTGCATGAAGCCGTTGCCCCCGGCCTGGTCCGCGGCGCGCTGGCGGGCCGACATCAACGGGTCGTCGGGTCGCGGGAACGGGATCCGGTCGATCAGCACCAGCTGGCAGGTCTCGCCCGGCACGTCGATGCCCTGCCACAGGCTCAGGGTCCCGAACAGGCAGGTGTGCGGGTCCTCGGTGAACAGCCGGGCGAGCTCGGGCAGCTGCGCCTCCCCCTGTGCCAGGATCGTCAGGTGCGGCAGCTTGTCGCGGACCGCCTCCGCGGCTGCCTCCGCGGCGCGGCGACTGGAGAACAGTCCGAGCGTGCGACCGTCCGCGGCGTCCACCAGGTCGACGATCTCCGAGAGCTGCGCCGCCCCGAGGCCGTCGCGCCCCGGCGGTGGCAGGTGCCGGGCGACGTACACGATGGCCTGCTGGGCGTAGTCGAACGGCGAGCCGACGTCGAGCCCGCGCCACGGCTCGCCCACCTTGGGCGAGCCAGGTTCCGTCGACGGGCCGGGCTCGGAGGCGTCGACGCGCTCGCCGGGCTTGAGGCCCAGCGAGGTGGCCACCGCGCTGAAGTCGCCGCCCAGCATCAGGGTGGCGCTGGTGAGCACGACCGTGTTGTCGGTGAGCAGCTTGTCGCGCAGCGGCCCCCACACCTGGAGCGGCGCGACGCACAGCAGGTCACCGCCGCGGCCGCGGTCCCGCTCGGAGAGCCACAACACGTCCGCGTCGGAGCCCGAGGCCATCCGCTCGACGTTCTTGAAGATCTCCTGGACCGCGCCGCGGGCCTGGGTGCGGCCGGGGTCGCCCGCACCCTCGGAGGACTCCTTGGGGAACGCCGAGATCACCGACCGGGCGGCGTCCCGCACCAGCACCAGCGCGTCGGCCAGCGCCGTCGGCACCGTGTCGATGCGCCCCGGCGGGCACTCGTCGAAGGCGGCCCCCAGCGCGTCTGCGGCGTCCGCCAGGTCGTCGGCCTCGATGCCCTCGACGTGGCGCTGCGCCCGACGCGCGGCCCGGTCGACCTCGGGCACCGAGAGCTCGTCGGTGGCGGCCTGGGTCACCCGCGCGGACAGCTCGTGGGCCTCGTCGATGACCACCACGTCGTAGTCCGGGATCATCGGCACGCCCTCGATGGCGTCGATGGCCAGCAGCGAGTGGTTGGTGACCACGAGCTGGGACTGCATCGCCTTCTCCCGCGCGCGCTCGGCGAAGCACTCCTGGCCGAAGGGGCACTTCGCGGCGCCGAGGCACTCGCGGTGGTTGACCGAGACCTGTCGCCAGACCCGGTCGGTGTGCTTCGGCGCCGAGTCCCGGTCGCCAGGGCCCAAGACCTTGGCCTGCTCCTCCGCCCAGCTGCGCAGCGCGAGGACCTCGCCGCCCGTCGACCCGCTCGGCAGCTCGACCAGCGCTCCCTGGTCGTCCGGGACGCCCTCACGGATCCGGTGCAGGCAGGCGTAGTTGGAGCGGCCCTTGAGCACGGCGTACGACGGCTTGGTGTGCAGCACGTGGTCGGCGGCCTCGAGCAGCGCGGGGATGTCGCGCTCGACGAGCTGGTGCTGCAGGGCCAGGGTGGCCGTGGCGACCACCACCCGCCGGTCGTGGAGCAGCGAGGGGACCAGGTAGCCCAGCGACTTGCCGGTGCCGGTGCCCGCCTGGACGAGCAGGTGCTCGCCGGAGGTCATCGCCCGGGCGACCGCCTCCGCCATCTCGATCTGGCCGGGGCGCTCCTCACCACCGAGCGCCTCGACCGCTCCGGCCAGCACCTCACGGACCCGGGAGGTCGGCCCAGCCGTCGGCCCGGCTGTCGGCGGGGGGTCGGCATCGGGCACCGGAGCACCCTACCCAGTCAGTGCTCCGGGTCGAGCGTCCTGCTCCACAGCACGCTGCCGGCCTGGTCGCGCAGGCTGACGACGAGCGTGCCGTGGCGGTCGATGTCGGCGTGGCCGAAGAACTGGTTGCCGCCGCGGGGCGACTGCCCGGGGTAGTCGGCGGTCTTGGAGAAGACCACTTCCGGCCCGAACGTCGTGTCCAGCGCGTTCGGGCCGAAGGTCCCCGAGGAGATCGGCCCTGCGACCAGCTCCCAGAACGGGTCGAAGTCGGTGTAGGCCGCGCGTGACGGGTCGTAGTGGTGGGCAGCGGTGTAGTGCACGTCGGCGGTCAGCCACACCACGTTGCGCACCCGGTGCCTCTTGAACGCCGAGAGCACCGTGGCGAGCTCCTGCTCCTTGCCGAGCGGTCGGCCCGGGTCCCCGTTGGACAGGCTCTCCTGGTTCGCGCCGTCCGGGACGACCAGCCCGAGGGGGAGGTCGGCGGAGATGAACTTCCAGGTGGCTCGGGAGCGGGACACCTCGCGGACCAGCCACTCGACCTGCTCGGCTCCGAAGATGTGGGTGCGCTCCTTCTCCAGGCCGGGGGTGTTCGGGGACTTGTGGGTGCGCATGTCGAGCAGGAACATGTCGAGCTGCGGTCCGCGGGAGACCTTGCGGTAGATCCGGGAGGGGGCGAAGCCGCCGTCGTGCCGGTGCGCACGGGGGTCGGCGATCGGCATGTTCTCCTGCCAGGCCCGCCGGGCCCGACGTGCCAGGACGTCGACCCGGCGCTCGGTGTAGCGCACGTCGTCGAGGATCTGACCGGGGTACCAGTTGTTGTGCGTCTCGTGGTCGTCCCACTGCGCGAGCAGGGGCACGTCGGCGTACATCGCGCGGACGTTGTGGTCCAGCATCGTGTAGCGGTGCCGGCCACGGAACTCGTGCAGGCTCTCGGCGACCTTGCTGACCTCCGGGGTGACCAGGTTGCGCCACACCTGTCCGTCGGGCTCGGTGACCGTCTCGGCGATCGGGGAGTCGGCATAGACGGTGTCCCCGCAGTGCACGAAGAAGTCCGGCCGCGTCCGGTGCATCGCCCGGTAGCCGACCATGCCACCGAGGTCGGGGTTGATCCCCCAGCCCTGGCCGCAGGTGTCCCCGCTCCAGACGAAGCTGGTGCCCGAGGGGTGCACAGAGGCGGTGCGGAACGACGCCGTCGCGACCTCGCCGGCCGCGCCGTCCTCGGTCTCGAAGTGCAGTCGCACGTCGTAGTCCCGGCCGGGGGCCAGCCCGTGCAGCGGGAGCTTGGCGGTGAGGTCGCTGCCGCCGGTCGCCCAGCCACCGTGGACACGTCGGCGGCGCCGGCCGCTGCGGATCTCGGCGACGAGCCGGCCGGGGCCGCTCGACCGGGCCCAGAGCACCGCGCTGTCCGTGGTCACGTCGCCGCTCTGCACGCCTGAGGGCAGGGTGGGCCGGGAGCGCGCGAGAGCGGGGGCGACGGACCAGGGCGCCGCCGCCGTGCCGAGGGTGAGGGCTCCGGCAGCGGAGCCGGAGAGGAAGGTACGTCGTCCGAGAGTCATGACACCGACCGTTCCCCACGTCGGTGCACAGCCGGCGAACTCCCCGTGACGGGTCGGTGGCGACTAGATGTGCCGGACGGAGGGACCGGTGCTGCTCACTCGCCGGTGCGACCGTCGGTGGCCTCGCGGAGCAGGTCGGCGTGCCCGTTGTGCCGGGCGTACTCCTCCACCAGGTGGGTGAGGATCCACCGCAGGCTCAGCGAGCGCGTCTCACCGACCTCGACCTCGTCGAGGTCGTGACCCCGCAGCGCCTCGCGGATCGCAGCCGTCTCGGAGCCGAACCGTGCCACGTCGGCAGCGGCGTCCGCATCGGAGACGTCGAACTCACCGTCGGGGTCGTCCTCGGTGGCGTAGAGCGGGGGCTCGGCACTGCCGAGGAACGGCAGGCACCAACCGCGCTCCACGTCGGTCATGTGCCGCACCAGCCCGAGGAGGGTGAGCGAGGTGGTCGGGACGGGACGGGCGGTGAGCTGCTCGTCGCTGAGACCCTCGCACTTCATCAGCAGGGTGGCCCGGTGGTAGTCCAGCCAGCCGTCCACGACCGCCCGCTCGTCACCGACGTACGGCGGCCCCGGCCGACCGTCCCGCATCATCGACTCAGGCGCCGGCGGTCACGACGTACGGCGCCAGCTCGCCGGCCAGGTCGGCGTGCACGCGTCCCCGGACGACGGTGCCGTCACCGGTGTGGTCGACGGACTCGACCTCGCCCGAGACGTGGATCCGGTTGAGCAGGTCCCCGCGCTCGTAGGGAAGCAGCACCTGGACGGGCACCCCGGGGTGCGGGAGCTCGCCCTCGATCGCGGCGAGCGCCTCGGTGATGCCCTCACCGGTCTTGGCCGAGACGACCACCGAGTGGGGCTCGCGCTGACGCAGCCTGGCCAGGACCATCGGGTCGGCGGCGTCGGCCTTGTTGATCACCACCAGCTCGGGCACCTTGTCGGCGCCGATCTCGGCGAACACCTCCCGCACAGCGGCCAGCTGGCCCTCGGGGTCGGCGTGGGAGCCGTCCACCACGTGCAGCACCAGGTCGGAGTCGGCGACCTCCTCCAGCGTGGAGCGGAACGCCTCGACGAGCTGGTGCGGCAGGTGCCGCACGAAGCCGACGGTGTCCGACATCGTGTAGATGCGGCCGTCGGAGGTGGTGGTCTTGCGGGTGGTCGGGTCCAGGGTCGCGAACAGCGAGTCCTCGACCAGCACACCGGCGTCGGTGAGCCGGTTGAGCAGCGAGGACTTGCCGGCGTTGGTGTAGCCGGCGATCGCCACCGACGGCACCTGGTGCCGCTTGCGTTCCGAGCGCTTGGTGTCCCGGGTCACGCGCATGTGCTTGAGCTCGTTGCGGAGCTTGGCGATCTTGGTGTTGATCCGTCGGCGGTCCGTCTCGATCTTGGTCTCACCGGGACCGCGGCCGCCGATGCCGCCGCCCTGGGAGCCGACCCGGCCACCGGCCTGCCTGGACAGGTTGCCACCCCACCCGCGCAGCCGCTGCTTCATGTAGCTCAGCTGGGCGAGCTCGACCTGGGCCTGGCCCTCCCGCGACTTGGCGTGCTGGGCGAAGATGTCCAGGATCAGCGCGGTCCGGTCGACCACCTTGACCTTCACCCGGTCCTCGAGGTTCCTGAGCTGGCTGGGTGCGAGCTCGCCGTCGAGGATCACGGTGTCGGCACCGGTGGCCTGCACGATCTCGCGGAGCCCCTCGACCTTGCCGCGCCCGATGTACGTCGCGGGGTCGGGGCTCGAACGACGCTGGTAGAACGCGTCCAGCACCGTGGAGCCGGCCGTCTCGGCGAGCAGCGCCAGCTCGGCCATCGAGTTCTCGGCGTCGGCGACGGTCCCGTCGGTCCAGACGCCCACCAGCACGACCCGCTCGAGGCGGAGCTGGCGGTACTCGACCTCGGTGATGTCCTCGAGCTCGGTGGACAGGCCCGCGACCCGGCGCAGGGCGTGCCGCTCCGCGAGGTCGTAGGAGCCGGAGCTCTCGTCCTCGTCGCGGTCCTCGGGGTCCGGCTCGTCCGCCCAGTCCTGGGTCTCCAGGAGGGCGTCGTCGAGGTCGATGTCGGTGGCGGTGTCGTCGAGGACGATGTCGGGGTGCTGCTCGTGTGCGTGAGTCATATCCACCAGGAGGAACGTCGGCGCACCCGGGAGGATTCCCGGCGCCCCACCAGTAAACCTCGGATCGCCAGGGCTATCGACGGCTTTTCGGCTCGAGTGCCGCGAGGTCGACGGTGCCGCCCGCGACGATCACCGCCGCACCCGTGAGCACGACGTGGCCGGTCCCGGCCCACGTCACCTCGAGCCGGCCACCCGGGACGTCGACTCGGTAGGTCGTGCCGCCGGGCCGGTGGGGGTCGAAGCCGTCGGCGAGGGCTGCTGCCACCATCACCGCGCAGGCACCCGTGCCGCAGGACCGGGTCTCCCCCGAGCCGCGCTCGTGGACCCGCATCGCGAGATGACGCTCGCCCCGCCGGACGACGAACTCGACGTTGACGCCGTCGGGGTAGGCCTCCGGGTCGTGGTCGGGGGCCTCGAGCAGGGTCCCGGCGTCGGCAAGGTCGTCGACGAAGGCCACCGCGTGGGGGTTGCCCATCGACACGTGCAGCGCGGGCCAGGATCGGGGCGCGACACCGACCTTCGTCTCCCCGAGGATCTCCGGCGCGCCCATGTCGACGCTGATCGAGCCATCGTCGAAGGTGACGACCTTGGTGCCGCCGCGGGTCGCCACGGGCAGCGGGCGCGAGGTGTCCACGTGCTGGTGCTCGGCGAGATAGCGGCCGAACAGCCGGATCCCGTTGCCGCACATCTCCGAGACCGAGCCGTCGGCGTTGCGGTAGTCCATGAACCACTCGGCCTCGCCGCGCGCCACGACGGCTGCCGGGTCGTCGTACGCCGCGGTGCGGACAGCCCGCAGCACGCCGTCGCCGCCGATGCCCGCACGGCGGTCGCAGAGCGTCGCGACCACCTCAGCGGACAGGTCCCCGACCAGGGTGCCGTCGGGGTCGGGCAGCAGCACGAAGTCGTTCTCCGTGCCGTGACCCTTGAAGAACTCGACCCAGTGCTCCATCCGCACAGCCTATCGACCTAGGTTGGGACCATGTCCCGTCGAGACAAGGTCCCTCCGCGCCTGCGGGTGCGAGGTCTGACCCGGCGCTTCGGCGACGTGGACGTGGTCAAGGGGCTCGACTTCGACCTGCCGGCCGGCAAGGCCGTGGCCCTGGTCGGCCGCAACGGCGCCGGCAAGTCCACGGTGCTGCGCTGCGTGAGCGCCGCCGACGTCCCCACCGCGGGGACCGTCGAGCTCGACGGCGTGCTGGTCGACGAGCGCTCCCCGCACACCCGCCGGGACATGGCGGTGGTGATGGACGACATGGACTTCTTCCCGGACCTGAGCGTCGTGGAGCACCTGGACCTGTTCGCCCGGGCCCACTCGGTGCCGGACGCGCAAGCCGTGGTGGACGCGGTGCTGCACGAGGTGCGCCTGGTGCCGCAGGCCGCCCAGCTGCCGGGGACGCTGTCCTCGGGCCAGCGGCGGCGCCTCGCGCTCGCCAGCGCCTTCGTGCGCCCGCGCACGATGCTGGTCCTCGACGAGCCCGAGGCACGCCTCGACGAGGCCGGGCTGGCCTGGCCCGTCGACCGGCTGCAGCGCGAGAAGGCGGACGGGCTCGGGATCCTGCTGGCCAGCCACGACGCGAGCCTGGTCGAGGCGGTCGCCGACCGGGTCCTGAGCCTCGACGACGTCACGTGAGCAGCACCACCGCCGAGCTCCGTGGCCTGCGCCAGCAGATCCGGGTGTGGCGGCGCGGGCGCGCGGACACCCGGCTCATCGACGCGGTCAGCGACGCCTACATCGCCCTGTTCGCCACCGCGATGCTGACCTCGATGGCCGTCAGCGTGGTGGTCAACGTCCGCAGCGTCGCCGGGGACGCGTGCTCCAGCGTCGCCTGCACCGACGCCAGGGCCGCCCTCCCCTGGCTGTTCGGGGTCTCCCTGGTCGCCGGGACCCTCGGGGTGTCCCGGCTGTTCGGGCCGCTCCTGGTCTCCCCCGCCGTCGCCACCTGGCTGCTGCCCACCCCGGTGGACCGGCGGGCGCTGCTGCGCAACCGGCTGGCCGGCACCGGCGCGGTGGCAGTGCTCCTCTCGGCGGTGCTGTCGGCCGGGGCGGCGACCCTGGCCGGGTTCCCGGCCTCGGAGGTGGTGTCCTACGCCGGGTGCGTGGCCGCGACCTGCCTGCTGGCCGTCGGTGCCGCCGCGGTCTGCCAGGCGGCCCGGTCCCGCGTCGCGCAGGCGCTGACCTGGCTGCTCGCCGCCGCGGTCTGGGCGGGACTGCTGCTGCTGACGTTCGACGCGGTGCCCGCCGGCGCGTCCGCCTCCCGCGTCGGCACCGGCTGGTGGGTGGCGGTGGCGTTCCTGGTGGTCGTCGCGCTGGTCGCGGCCCAGCGCGCCTACGCCGGCCTCCCGCGGCTCGGCCGGGACCAGCTCACCCCCGGCGGGTCCCTGGTGCCCGGTCTGTCCGGGGCGCTGGCCAGCCTGGACTTCGCGCTGGTCTACGACGTCCTGGTCGCCCGGCACTGGCGCTCGCGCAGCACCGTGCGCGTCGTCCGCGGCCGCGGGCTGGGCCCCTCGACCCTGGTCTGGCGCGAGGTGGTCCGGCTGCGTCGTACGCCGCAGGTGCTGGTGGTGCTGGCCGGCTCCTCGGTGCTGCCCTACCTCGGGGCCACCCTCGGCCTCGGTCGCGCGGACCTGCTGGTGGCGACCACGACCGGGTTCCTGGCCAGCATCGGGATGTTCTCCTCGCTGCGGGTGCTCAGCCGGACCCCCAGCCTGGTGCGGTGCCTGCCGCTGACCCCCGCCCAGGTCCGGACCGCCTGCCTGTCGGTGCCCGCTGCGGTGGTGCTGGTGTGGGCGCTGGCCGGCGTCCCCGCCATCGGCGCGGCGCTCCACGCCCCGACCGGTGAGGCAGTGGCCCTGGGGCTCGCGGTCGGGGTCACCGCGGTCACCGCCGTGGTCCGCTGGGTGACCGGCCGGCCCCCGGACTACCAGCTGCCCCTGGTGACCTCTCCGATGGGCGCCGTGCCGACGTCGCTCTACGTCAGCGCCGCGCGCGGCTTCGACGCCCTGCTGCTCGGCAGCGCGCCGCTGCTGATCGTCCCCACCCTCACCGGCGCCGAGATCTCGATCGGTCTCGACCTCGTCGTGCTGGCGATCCTGCTCAACCGCAAGTAGTCGTCTCTGCGCAGGGTGCTACCGCGCCGGGTGCACCACCAGGGCCGAACCCCCGCCGCGGCGGGTGGGCTCGGCGACGGCCGTGAGACGACCGTGCTTCCCGAACTCGATCGCGGTCGCCGCACCGATCTCCGCCGCGCTGGTGAGCTGGTCACCGGCCGGCACGAGCTGGTGGCCGTAGGGCGCCAACAGCGCGCCGTACCTGTCGATGAACGGCTTCTCGGCGCTCACCGTCGGCGTGTTGCGCTGGGACGCACGCGGCACCGCGATCGCCTTGGGCAGGGACATCTGGCGGTCGATCCGGTTGAAGATCAGCTGGGTGACCGTGGTGATGATGGTCGACCCGCCCGGTGAGCCGAGGGCCAGGAACGGCCTGCCGTTGCGCAGGATGATCGTCGGCGAGATCGACGAGCGGGGACGCTTGCCCGGCTGGATCCGGTTCGGGTCCGCCGGGTCGTAGGCCGCGGTGAAGTCCGTGAGCTCGTTGTTGAGCAAGAAGCCGCGCCCCGGCACCAGCATCCCCGACCCGCCGGTCTGCTCGATGGTCAAGGTGTACTCCACGATGTTGCCCCACCGGTCGGTGACGGTCATGTTCGTGGTCTCGACGTTCTCGGTGTCCGGCCGCTTCACGGCTGCGGCGGAAGGGGTGCTGCCGCAGGTCGGACCCGTCGAGGTGAGGTCACCTGCGGCGACGGGAGGCGTGAAAGCGGTGGTCTCGCTGATCGAGCAGGCCCGCTGCGCGGCGTAGGAGTCGGACAGCAGCCGCTTCAGCGGCACGTGGACGTAGGCCGGGTCGCCGACGTACGCCGCGCGGTCGGCGAACGCCAGCGCGCTCGCCTCGAGGTAGTGGTGCAGCGCCGCCCCGACGCCCATCTTCTTGAGGTCGTAGCGCTCCATGATGTTCAGCGACTCTCCGACCGTGGACCCGCCGGAGGAGGAGGGTGCCATGCCGTAGACGTCGTAGCCGCGGTAGTCGACCTTCGTCGGCCGGCGGTCGATGCTCCGGTAGCGACGCATGTCCGCCGCGGTGAGGTAGCCGGCAGGCACCGGGAGGGTGGTGCTCGCGCTCTTCGGCGGGTGGTGCACCAGCGCGGCGATCTCGGAGGCGATCGGGCCGTCGTAGAACGCCCTCATCCCCTGGCGGCCCAGCATCCGGTAGGTCCTGGCCAGGCCGGGGTTCCTGAGCACCGAGCCCACCCTCGGGGCGTCGCCTCCGGGGAGGTAGAGCCTCGGGGTGGTGGTGAACGCCTGGAAGCGGGTCTTGTTGTCCAGCGTCTGCTGACGGAACGTGTCGTCGACGACGAAGCCACGCCGGGCCAGCGCCACGGCCGGGGCGAGCGCCCTGCGCAGCGGGTAGGTCCCCCACTGCTTGAGCGCCGAGTCCCAGGTGGCCGGCGAGCCGGGGATGCCGACCGAGACCCCGCTGGTGACGAGGTCGGGGGTGAACGGGTAGGGCTGGCCGGTCGACGGGTCGATGAAGGCGTCCTTCGGCATCGACGCCGGCGCGGTCTCCCGGCCGTCGATGGTGTGCACCTTGCCGGTGCGGTGGTCGTAGTAGACGAAGTAGCCGCCACCGCCGAGACCCGAGCTGTAGGGCTCGGTGACGCCGAGCGCGGCAGCCGTCGCGATCGCGGCGTCCACCGCGTTGCCGCCGTGCTTCAGCACCTGCAGGCCGGCCTTGGACGCCTCCGGGTCCACCGAGGTCACCGCCCCGCCGAAGCCCCGGCTGGTCGGGATCTTCGTCGTGTAGTGGTGGCCGTGCGGGTGACGAGCAGCCTGGGCGGTCGGCGCGAGCGCGCCGATCCCGGCGACCGCTGTCGCGCCGGCGATGCCGAGTGCCGCCAGCCGGCGGGATCGTGTGGTGCTCACGGTGCCTCCCCTTGTCAGGACGTGCTGGTGGTCCTACCCACGGGTCGCCGCCTCAACCGCCTCGACCGCACGATCGGCGCGGGCCGGGTCGTCCCAGTCCACCCAGGTGACCCGCGGGTCCTTCTCGAACCAGGCACCCTGCCGCCGCGCGAACCTCCGGGTCCCCGTCACCGTGCGGTCGAAGGCCTCCTGCTCGGTCAGCTCGCCAACGAGGAGGGCCAGCACCTGTGCGTAGCCGAGCGCGCGACTCGCCGTACGCCCGTCGCGTAGGCCCGCAGCCGCGAGCCGTCGCACCTCCTCGACCAGACCGGCGTCCCACATACGCCGCACCCGCAGCTCGATCCGCTCGTCGAGGACCGGGCGCGGGATCCGGACCCCGACCTGCACGGTGGGCTCGTGGACGTAGGTCAAGGACGGCAGGGTGGAGGTGAACGGCCGCCCCGTCAGCTCGACGACCTCCAGCGCGCGGACCACCCGGCGGCTGTTGCTGGGCAGGATCCGGGCCGCCGCCTCCGGGTCGGCCTCCCGTAGCCGGGCGTGCAGCTCGCCGGCGCCGACCACGGCCAGCCGCGCCTCGATCCGGGCCCTGACGTCGGGATCGGTCCCGGGGAACTCGAAGCGGTCGAGCACCGCACGGGTGTAGAGCGCCGATCCGCCCACCAGCACCGGGACCACCCCCCGGGCTCGCAGGTCCCCGACCACGCCGCGGGCCAGGGTCTGGAACTCCGCGACGCTCGCCGGCTCGGTCACCCCCAGCAGGTCCAGCAGGTGGTGGGGTACGTCGCGCCGCTCGGCCGCGGCGAGCTTGGCGGTGCCGATGTCCATGCCGCGGTAGACCTGCATGGAATCGGTGTTGACGACCTCCCCGCCGAGCAGCTCGGCCAGGTCGAGGGAGAGCTCGGACTTCCCGGCGGCGGTGGGACCCACCACGGCCACCACCGGCAGGACGGACGAGGGCACGGGGGAACCCTCGGCGTCCCCCCGGTCGTTCGACATGGTGAGAGTCTGACGCAGCGGCAGGGACAGCCCTCCGCAGGACCGCCAAGGAGCAGCGATGGGTTTCCTCGAGAACGCCAAGAAGTCCCTGACCAGGGCCGTGGACCAGCACGGCGACAAGATCGAGAAGGGTGCCGACTCGCTCGGCCGCGTGATCAACGATCGGACCGGCCACAAGCACGCCGACAAGATCGCCCAGGGGAAGACCCGGCTGAAGAAGGGTCTGGACTCCCTCGACGGGAAGAACGACGACTTCGACATGCGGTGAGCCCGGTTTCGGGGAGGCTCGCACCGGGTACGCCGCTGTGATGAGCACCCAGGACGACGCACCCACCGGCCCGCAGAACCCACGCGGACCGTCGGGACCAGACGCACCCGCACCCCCCGGGGGTCCGCTGCGCAGCGACGCGCCGGCCGGGTCGACCACACCCGGCGGCCCTGGGGAGCCGGACACCGCACCCGAGCCCGAGGTGCACCCCAGCAGCACCCCCGATGGTCCGCAGACGATCCCGGCCCCGCCCTCGCAGACCG
>JBDTXF010000017.1:0-16181 GCA_040006355.1 Nocardioidaceae bacterium
GGTAGAAGACGTCACCGGGGTAGGCCTCGCGGCCCGGCGGACGACGCAGCAGCAGCGACACGGCGCGGTACGCCTCGGCCTGCTTGGTCAGGTCGTCGAACACGATCAGGACGTGCTTGCCGTCGTACATCCAGTGCTGGCCGATGGCCGAGCCGGTGTACGGCGCGAGGTACTTGAAGCCTGCGGAGTCCGACGCGGGCGAGGCCACGATGGTGGTGTACTCCATCGCTCCGGCTGCCTCGAGGGCGCCACGGGCCGCCGCGATGGTCGAGCCCTTCTGGCCGATCGCGACATAGATGCAGCGCACCTGCTTGGCCGGGTCCCCGGTCTCCCAGTACTGCTTCTGGTTGATGATCGTGTCGAGCGCGATCGTGGTCTTGCCGGTCTGCCGGTCGCCGATGATCAGCTGTCGCTGGCCACGGCCGATCGGGGTCATCGCGTCGATCGCCTTGATGCCGGTGGCCAGGGGCTCGTGCACCGACCTGCGTTGCACCACCGAGGGGGCCTGGGTCTCCAGCGGCCGCCGTCCACTTGTCTCGATGTCACCGAGGCCGTCGATGGCGTTGCCGAGAGGGTCGACCACGCGGCCGAGGTAGCCGTCGCCGACCGGGACCGAGAGGATCTCGCCCGTGCGTCGCACGGTCTGGCCCTCCTCGATCTTGTCGAAGTCACCCAGCACGACGACCCCGATCTCACGGGTGTCCAGGTTCAGGGCGATCCCCAGCGTGCCGTCCTCGAACTCGAGCAGCTCGTTGGCCATCGCCGAGGGCAGTCCCTCGACCCGGGCGATGCCGTCGCCGGCCTGCGCCACGGTGCCGACCTCTTCGCGGCTCACCGCCTCGGGCTGGTAGTCGGAGACGACCTTGTCGAGCGCCTCCTTGATCTCCTCCGGGCGGATCGTCAGCTCGGTCATAGCTTGCCTCTGCTCTCTGGTGTCCAACCTGGCCGTGCGGTGCGATGTCTCGTTCTCAGTCTGCTGTGCCGGTCTAGCGGTCGTTCGGGTCGTACGGGTCCGCTCAGCGCTCGAGGCGCCGCTGCGCCTGCTGGAGCCGGGTCTCGACGGTGGAGTCGAGCACCTCGTCGCCCACCGCCACGCGGACGCCGCCGAGCAGCGTCTTGTCCACGACCACGTTGAGGTGCACCGTCTTGGAGTGCTGCGCACCGAGGGCCGTCGCCAGCCGCTCGCGGTGCTCGTCGCTGAGCGGCGCTGCCACCCAGACGGTGGCGATCATGCTGTCCCGCCGGCCGGCGGCCACCCGCTGGTAGGTCGCCAGCACCGAGCTCAGCGCATGGTGCCGACCGGCGACCGCCTGGCCGAGCAGCGTGCGCGTGCTGTCGTCCACCTTGTCGCCCAGGAGGTCGCCCAGCAGCGAGCGCTTGGCCTCCAACGGCGTGGTGGTGTCGCTGAGCGCCTCGCGCAGCGCGGGACTGCCCTCGACGATCCGGCTGAAGCGGAAGAGGTTGTCCTCCAGGTCATCGAGATGACCCTCGTCGTCGGCCCGGGCGACATGCGCCGACACCGAAGCCTGCTCGAGGGCGTCCGCGAGGTCCCGGGTGCGCGACCAGCGCTGGCCGATCGCGGCCTCGGTGATGTCGAGTGCTCCGTCCCCGAGCTTGTCCCCCAGCAGGGAGCGCATCAACCGGTTCTTTGACTCGACCGGCACCGCCGGCTCGGTGAACGCGCGACGCAGCGAGTGCGCCCCGTCCAGGGTCAGGGCGAGGGCGAACAGGTCGTTGCCGACCGCCGTCGCGTCGGCGCCGCCGGAGAGCACCTCGCTGGTGGTGTCCAGGACGTGCCGCAGGGACTTGGTGGAGCCACCCTCCATGTCAGCCCACTCCGGACGTGGACGCCGACGTCGCCGAGTCCTCCTCGAGAGCGCTGATGAAGCGCTCGACGGTCCGCGCGCGACGGTCGTCGTCCTCCAGGGACTCGCCCACGATGCGCCCCGCGAGCGTGGTGGCCATCGTGCCCACCTCGTTGCGCAGCGACTGCACCGCCTGGCTCCGCTCGGCCTCGAGCTGTGCACGACCGTGCTTGAGGATCCGCTCGGACTCCTCCTGCGCCTGCACCCGCAGGTCCGCGATGATCGCGGCGCCCTGCTCGCGGGCATCCTCACGGATCCGGGCAGCCTCGTGCTTGGCGTCCGCGAGCTCGGCCTTGTAGTCCTTCTCGGCCTTGCGGGCGTCGGCCTCGGCCTCCTCCAGGTCCGCGAACTCCTTGCGGATGGCGTTCTGCCGGTCCGTCATCGCCTTGTTGATCGGCGGGATGACGTACTTGCCCAGGATGTAGACCATGATCGCGAAGGCGAACAGCTCCACGAAGAACGTGCCGTTCGGAACGAGGAAGTTGCTCGCCATCGGAACCGCACCCGTGATCAGGCTTGCCATGAGTGACTTCCCTCTCTCGTGTGGTCGGGGGCGTTCGTCACGAAAGAACGAAGACGAACAGCGCCATGAAGGCCAGGTTGATGAAGAACACTGCCTCCACCAGTCCGACCGTCAGGAAGAAGATCGTCTGGAGGCGGCCCTGGGCCTCAGGCTGCCGGGCGACACCTTGGATGTAGGACGAACCGGCGAGACCGTCGCCGATACCGGTGCCGATCGCACCTCCGCCGAGCGCCAGGCCACCGCCGATGAAGGCGCCGGCGAGCTGGAGTCCGTTGTCACTGAGTGCCATGTCTCTCCTTGGTGTTCGCGCCGCATCGCGACGCTTTCTGCTGATCTGGATTCGACGCCCGACCGGATGCCCCGGTCAGTGCGCACGTGCGGGTTCTGCGTCCTTGCTGGTCTTCGCGGCCGGCTCGTCGTGCGTCGCCGGTGCGGTCTCCTCGGTCTCGTGGTCGTCGCCGTGCCCGGCGCCTGCCATGCCGAAGTAGAGCACGGTCAGCAGGGCGAAGATGAAGGCCTGGATCCCTCCGATGAACATGTCGAAGAGCTTCCAGATCAGGTTCGGGGCCCACAGCACGTAGATCGGGATCAGGCCGATCAGCGACAGCATGATGCCACCGGCGAAGATGTTGCCGAACAGTCGCAGGGCGAGCGTGACCGGCTTGATCAGCTCCTCAATGAGGTTCAGCGGGAGCAGCACAGGGAACGGCTCCAAGAAGTGCTTGAGGTAGCCCTTGATGCCCTTCTTCCGGATGCCGTAGGTCCAGACCCCGATGATCACCAGGAGCGCCAGCGCGTAGGTCAGGTTGGTGTCAGCCGTGGGCGAGGGCAGCAGGTGGAGGTGGTTCGGCTCGCTGGGCACGAGCTCCATCCAGTTGCAGATCAAGATGAAGAAGAACAGCGCCACCGCCAGCGGCACGACGAACGGGTTGACCCGTCCGAGACTGTCCTCGACCTGGTCGTTGACCTGCTTGACGATCGTCTCCCACAGCAGCTGGATCTTGGTGGGCACGTGGTCCGGATTGGGCTTGGTGAGCTTGCTCCGCGCCCAGAAGCCGAGGCCGAGCACGATCGCCCCGGCGATCAGCGTCGTCCAGATGGTGTCGATGTTGAACGTCAGGCCACCGACGTGGCGCTCGACGTGGGTGCCGATCTCGATCTTGCCTGCGGCCACCACCACGGTGTCACTCATGCGCCCACTCACGCCTTCTTCAGCTCCTTCAGCAGCGGGATGCCGGTCATCACCAGCGAGATCAGTCGGAACACGGCCAGACCGAGCAGCAGCCCGATGCCGTTGGGCCAGAAGACCACCGCGGCCGCGACGGCGACGACGGAGAGCACGGCCAGCCGGGTGAACGCCGACGCGGCGATGCTGCCGCGCGTCGGCTCGTCACCCGAGCTGATCAGCCGGCCGAGCCACAGCTCGCTGGCCAGGTGGTTGAGCAGAGCGAGGAGGATCCCCACGGCGGTGAGGGCGGCGGTGCGCCACTCCCCCACCTGTCCCATGATCCAGAAGCAGGCGACCATCAGCACCACGCCGACCAGGATCACCTTGCGCTGGGCGCGCAGTACTGACAGCACGGTGGGTCGTGGGAGCCCGGGTGCCGACTGGCCGGCCGCGGCGGGGTCCTGCGCAGGGACGTGGGTCTGGGGCTCGGTCATGCGGCGACCTCCCACCGTGCTCGGGTGCTGGAGCACCCTGCAGCGGCGGAGTCACTCACGCAGTGCCGCGCGGACCCTCGCCCAGAAGCCGACGCCTCCGGCGACGATGCCGAGCAGGATCCCGACCAGGACGAAGAGAGGGGACGTGCCGGCCGCGGAGTCCAGGAGGAGACCGATGACCAGCCCACCGACGACGGCACCGACGAGGAGTCCGCCGAGCCCGAGCAGGTCACGACCGCGCAGCCCCGGTGTCGGGGGTTCGCTGGTGCCATGGTCCATTCACCCGTGCCGTTCGGTTCGCTGGTCGGTGCTGGAGGTGTCCCGGCGCCGTTCGACCTCACCGCACGAGTCATGCCGAGGGAAGGGAGCCACACCGGGTGTGTTGAGGTCGCGAACGTATCACAGCGCGAGGGCGCCCAGAGGGGATCCGAAAGACGGTGGTTGCGCGCGGTCGTCATGGTGGCGGCCGTCCTCTTTCGTCGGGGCCTGGAGCCCTGGCCGGAAGGTGTCCGTGAAAACTAGCACGAGGGCCGGGCGCCCCGGAAATCGTCCTCAGCGCGGGGCACCGGCGGGTCGCTGCACCCGCGGGACCACGAAGGTCAGCACGACGGTGAGCACCACCCACACGGCCAGCAGGACCACCGTGAAGCGGCTCGCGTAGAGGCTCGCCAGCACTCCCCCGAAGGCGATCAGCCCGGCCCACAGCCACATGATCAGCACCGCGCGCCGGTGCGAGTGCCCGATCTCCAGCAACCGGTGGTGCAGGTGCTCCTTGTCGGGGGAGAACGGAGAGCGGCCGGCGCGGGTCCGGCGGACCACCGCCAGCACCAGGTCCGCGAACGGCACGATCAGGATCGAGATCGGCAAGATGATCGGGAGCAGCGTCGGCAGCAGGCTGGCCTGGGAACCGCGGGCCCCCTCGGTCATGTCGACGTTGGCGAACTGCCCGGTCAGGGTGAGCGCGGACCCCGAGAGCACCAGCCCGATCAGCATCGAGCCGGAGTCCCCCATGAAGATCCGCGCCGGGAAGAAGTTGTGCGGCAGGAAGCCGACGCACGCGCCGCCGAGCGCCGCGCAGAGCAGCGCCGCGCTGATCGCCAGCGTCTCCTTGTTGGCGTCGGCCAGCTTGTAGGCGAAGGCGAAGAAGGCGACCGCGCCGATGCCGACCACCCCGGCTGCCAGTCCGTCGAGGCCGTCCACGAAGTTGACGGCGTTCACGGTGGCGACCACGACGACGACGCTGAGCAGCCCCGACTGCGCCCCGGTGAGGCTGAACTGGCCGCGGCCCGGCAGCTGGAAGGAGAAGTACTGCACCTGGTTGACGACCAGGAAGCCGGCGGCCAGCACCTGCCCCCCGAGCTTGGTCAGGGCGTCGAGCTCGAAGAGGTCGTCGAAGACGCCGAGCACGCAGATCATCGCGCCGCCGACCAGCACCACCGAGGAGTCGTGGAAGACCTGCTGGTCGCTGAGCGACAGGAACGGCAGCTGGTGCGCGACGAGGTACGCCGCGCCGAGGCCGCCGAGCATGGCCACCCCGCCGAAGTACGGGATCGGCACGGCGTGCACGTCGCGGTCGCGCACCTTGGCCACCGCACCGGTCCTCAGGGCGATCTCGCGGGCCACCACCCCGAGCAGATAGGTGACGACCGCGGCGACCAGGAAGACGGTGAGGTACTCGCGCACGGGCCGGCCGGCTATCCCTCGTCGGTGATCTCAGCGCCGAGCGGCGCCACGATCTCGTTGAGCCGGTCGAGGGACAGCGCACCGATGCGCAGCACCCGGCCCTGGGATCCGGTCACGTCGAGGATCGTCGAGGGCGAGGAGCCGGGCGAGGGACCGTCGTCGAGGATCACCGTGACCGAGCGGCCCAGCATCTCCTCGGCGGCGTCGGCGTCGAGGGCGGCGGGCAGCCCGCTGCGGTTGGCGCTGCTCACCGCGAGCGGCCCGGTCCGGGACAGCAGCTCGAGCGCCACCTCGTGGTCCGGCATCCGGACGGCGACCGTGCCGCGGGTGTCCCCCAGGTCCCACTGCAGGGAGGGCTGCTGTCGGCACACCAGGGTGAGCGGACCCGGCCAGAGCTCCTTGATCAGCGCCCGCGCATAGGACGGCACCCCGACGGCCAGGGCGTCGAGCGTCGTCGCCGCGGACACCAGGACCGGCGGCGGCATCTCCCTGCCGCGGCCCTTGGCGGCCAGCAGCCGACGGACGGCCTCGGGGTCGAGCGCGTCGGCGCCGACGCCGTAGACCGTGTCGGTGGGGAGCACCACCAGCTGGCCGCGCTGCACGGCGAGGGCGGCGTTGGCGATGCCGGCCTCCCGCTCGGTCTCCTCGGCCGTGCTGAACCGCTGAGCGGTGCTCGGATCGTCTGCGCCCTCTGTCACAGAGTCATCGTGCCAGTCGTGCGGTCACGAACCGGGGGCGACCTGCCAGGTCGGCGTGGTCGCGCACGTCGGACCACCGGCCGGCGGCCGCGAAGACCCCCGGCGCGGAGTCCCCCTGGACGTCCGCGTGCTCGACGCCCACCACTCCCCCCGCCCGCAGCAGCCGGGCCGCGACCCGCTCGACGACGCGCAACGCGTCCAGCCCGTCCTGACCCGAGAACAGGGCCAGCTCCGGGTCGTGGTCGCGGGCCTCGGGGGCCACCGACTCGAACGCCTCCAGCGGGATGTACGGCGGGTTGCAGACCACCACGTCGACGGTGCCGTCGAGGTCCGCGAAGGCGTCGGCCATGTCGCCGTGGCGCAGGTCGACGTCGACGCCGGCGAGGTTGCGGGTCGCCCACTCCTGCGCGCTCTCCCCGAGCTCGACGGCGTGCACCTCGACCGGGCTCACCTCCACCGCGAGGGACAGCGCGATCGCACCGGACCCCGTGCAGAGGTCGACCACCACGGGTGTGCTGCCGGCGCGGGCGAGATCCAGCGCACGGTCCACCGCCCAGCCGGCCAGCAGCTCGGTCTCCGGCCGCGGCACGAACACACCCGGCCCGACGGCCAGCTCGACGTGCCGGAAGGCAGCGGTCCCGGTCAGGTGCTGCAACGGCTCGCGGGCGGCCCGGCGCAGCACCAGGGCGTCGTACGCCTCGGCCTGCTCGGGGGTGAGAGCCGTGACGAACGGCAGCGCCGAGCGGGTGGTGCCCAGCACGTGCGCGAGCAGCTCGGCAGCGTCGAAGTCCGGGCTCGCCACGCCCGCGGCGGCCAGCACCCAGGCAGCCGCACGCACCAGGTCGCGGGTCATGCCAGGCTCACGACTGGGGCTCGAGCGCATCCAGCCGGGCGGCGAGGTCGGCCTGCACACAGGACTCGATCACCGCGTCCAGGTCCCCGTCGAGGACCTGGTCGAGGTTGTAGGACTTGTAGCCGGTGCGGTGGTCGGAGATCCGGTTCTCCGGGTAGTTGTAGGTGCGGATCCGCTCGGAGCGGTCCACGGTGCGCACCTGCAGCCGGCGCGCGTCGGAGGCGTCGGCGTCCGCGGTGTCCTGGGCGGCCTGGAGCAGCCGGGCCCGCAGGATGCGCATCGCCTGCTCGCGATTCTGCAGCTGGCTCTTCTCGTTCTGGCAGCTGACCACGATCCCGGTCGGGAGGTGGGTGATCCGGACCGCGGAGTCGGTGGTGTTGACCGACTGGCCACCGGGGCCCGAGGAGCGGAAGACATCGATGCGGATGTCCTTCTCCTCGATGCTCACGTCGACCTGCTCGGCCTCGGGCATCACCAGGACGCCCGCCGCGGACGTGTGCACGCGTCCCTGGCTCTCGGTGACGGGCACCCGCTGGACCCGGTGCACGCCGCCTTCGAACTTGAGCACTGCATACGGCGCCTCGCCCGGCTCGGACGTGCCCTTGGCCTTCACCGCGACCGTCACGGACTTGAAGCCGCCGAGGTCCGACTCGGTGGCGTCGAGCTGCTCGGTCTTCCAGCCGTGCCGCTCGGCATAGCGGGTGTACATCCGGAGCAGGTCGCCGGCGAACAGCGCGGACTC
The DNA here is from genome assembly GCA_040006355.1 of Nocardioidaceae bacterium. GTDB lineage: Bacteria > Actinomycetota > Actinomycetes > Propionibacteriales > Nocardioidaceae > Nocardioides_B. The sequence continues at coordinate 8,027 of JBDTXF010000017.1, forward strand.
CTCGCCGCCCTCACCGGACTTGATCTCCAGCAGTGCGTCCTTGGAGTCGGCGGGGTCGCGCGGCACGAGCAGGTGGCGCAGCCGCTCCTCGGCCGTCGTCCGGCGCTCGGAGAGCTCCTCGGCCTCCTCGGCGAAGGACGCGTCCTCGTGCGCCAGCTCGCGGGCCGCCTCGATGTCGTCGCCGAGACGCCGCCAGTCGTCGTAGGTCCGGACGATCGCCGACAGCTCGGCGTACCTCTGGTTCAGGCGCTTGGCGAGACCCTGGTCGGAGTGGAGGCCCGGCTCGGCCAGCCGGAGCTCGAGCTCGGCGTGCTCGGCCACCAGGCCGTCGACTGCCTCGAACATGCTCACCTCCCGCTCGGTCGTCCCGTCGCCACCGACGCACACGAAGCGCCGGTCACCACAGCGTGGGGACCGGCGCGTCGGGTCGGGCTACTTCTTCTCTGCGGTCGCAGCAGTCTTCTGGGCGTAGCGCTTCTCGAAGCGCGCGACGCGGCCACCGGTGTCCAGGATCTTCTGCTTGCCGGTGTAGAACGGGTGGCACTGCGAGCAGACGTCCGAGTGGATGCTGCCGCTCAGCGTGCTGCGGGTGGTGAACGTGTTGCCACACGTGCAGGTCACCTGCGTGTCGGTGTAGTCGGGGTGGGTGTTCTTCTTCATGATCTTCCTCTCGAGGTCTCGGTCGCCGGGTCGTCTGGGACGTGAACCGGAACCAGCCATCCAGTGTGCCAGGGGCGATGCCCGCTCCGCCAATCGGACCGGACCCGTCGCGTGCCCCCGCGACGTACTCAACCCGGCGAGGGGTGCTTTTCTTCCCCGCTCAGTGCTTCCACGCGCAGGGTGCTCAGCCGCCGTTGCGGCCACTCTCCACCGTGGGGGTGGTCTTCTGCACCTGGGTCAGGAACTCGATGTTGGACGACGACTTCTTCAGCCGCTCCAGCAGCAGCTCGAGGGCCTGCTGACCGTCGAGTCCGGAGAGCACCCGTCGGAGCTTCCAGACGATCGCGAGCTCCTCCTTGCTCATCAGGAGCTCCTCGCGGCGGGTGCCCGACTGCACAGCGTCGATGGCCGGGAAGATGCGCTTGTCGGCGAAGTCGCGGCGCAGCCGGATCTCCATGTTGCCGGTGCCCTTGAACTCCTCGAAGATCACCTCGTCCATCTTCGAGCCGCTCTCGATCAGGGCGGTGGCCAAGATGGTCAGCGACCCGCCGTCCTCGATGTTGCGGGCGGCACCGAAGAACCGCTTCGGCGGGTAGAGCGCCGCGGAGTCCACACCTCCGGACAGGATCCGACCGCTCGCCGGAGCGGCCAGGTTGTAGGCCCGGCCCAGACGGGTGATCCCGTCGAGCAGGACGACGACGTCGTGCCCGAGCTCGACGAGGCGCTTGGCACGCTCGATGGCCAGCTCGGCCACGGCCGTGTGGTCGCTCGCCGGACGGTCGAAGGTGGAGGAGATGACCTCCCCCTTGACCGACCGCTCGAAGTCGGTGACCTCCTCGGGGCGCTCGTCGACCAGGACGACCATCAGGTGGCACTCGGGGTTGTTCGTGGTGATCGAGTTCGCGATGGACTGCATGATCATCGTCTTGCCGGCCTTGGACGGCGACACGATGAGGCCGCGCTGGCCCTTGCCGATCGGGGCTGCGATGTCGATGACCCGGCCGATCAGGTTGGTCGAGGTGGTCTCCAGGCGCAGCCGCTCGGACGCGTAGAGGGGGGTCAGCTTCTGGAACTCGACCCGGCCCTTGGCGGACTCGGGGTCGGCACCGTTGATGGTGTCGATCCGCACCATCGGGTTGAACTTCTCCTTGCGGTCGCCCTCGCGCGGCTGCCGCACCGCTCCGGTGACGGCGTCCCCGCGGCGCAGGCCCAGCTTGCGGACCATGGACAGCGAGACGTAGACGTCGTCAGGGCCGGGCAGGTAGCCGCTGGTCCGCACGAACGCATAGTTGTCGAGCACGTCGAGGATGCCGGCCGCCGGCACCAGCACGTCGTCCTCGAGGATCTGGGTGTCCGGCTCGCTGCGGTTGCCGCGGGGACTGCTGTTCCGGTCGTTCCGGTCGTTGCGATCGGTGCGCTCCACCCGGTCCCGGCCGCGGCGACGACGGCTGCGCCGTCCCCCGTCCTCGTCGTCGGTGCGGACAGCGACCTGGTTGCGGTCCGCGCCCTGGTTCTGGTTGCGGTCTTGATTGCGGTCCGCGCCTTGGTTCTGGTTGCGCTCCGCGCCTTGGTTCTGGTTGCGGTCTGCGCCCTGGCTCCGCTCCTGGCTCCGCTCCGCGCCCTGGCTCCGCTCCGCGCCCTGGCTCCGCTCCGCGCCCTGGCTCCGCTCCGCGCCCTGGCCTCGGCTCTGGTGGCGAGGGGCCTGGCTGCGGTCATCGGCGCCTGGGGCGCGGTCGCTGCGCTCGGCAGTGCGGTGGGGCACCTCGCCCTGGTCACGGGCCGGCTCGGTGTCCGGGCGTGCGTCCTGCCGGGTCTCGGCAGGCGCAGGTCCCCGGTCCTGCGGGGCTCTCCGGTCGGCGCGGCCCTGCTTCTCCGCGCTCTGCTTCTCCGCGCTCTGCTTCTCCGCGCCCTGCTTGCCCGCCTGCTTGCCCGCCTGCTTGCCCGCCTGCTTGTCCCCCTGCTTGTCCTCCTGCTTGACGGAGGCAGGCGCGCCGGTCTGGCTCGGGTGGCCGCTCTGAGCTGCCTTGATCGCATCGACGAGCTGGCTCTTGCGCATGGCTCCGACGCCCTTGAGCCCCAGCCCGCCCGCCATCTGCTTCAGCTCGGGCAGCAGCATGCCCGCGAGGCCGGCCGCGCGACGCCTGGCTCCGGCACCCGCAGCAGGCTCCGACCCGGAGCCCGTTGAGGAGGGGGTGGTGGTGGTGGTGTCGCTCACGTGAGGTCCTTCCCACGTATGGGCCGAACCGGCGTTGCTCCGGCGGCCTGCTTCGGGTGTGCTCGTGCTCCCACTCGTTGGACGACCCTGTGACCCCGGATGACCCATGAAGAGTCGGTGCCCGTGCAGTGCGCGTGCGCCAGGAAGCGGTCGCAGAAGGAGGATGCGAGACGGAGAGGTGCGGCGGTGCGAGTCGTGGAGAGCAGCCCACACACATCACGATCACCGGCGCGCCGCCACCCTAGCACTAGACGTCGACCCGGGGGACGCACGTGACCGCCGAGCGGATGACCCGCCCCTCTTCCTCAGCCCGCGTCCTGGTGCGTCGAGGCCTCGTCGGGCAGGTGCAGCCGGGCGCCGTCGGTGTCGACCGTCAGTGACAGGGCGTCCCACCCGTGCGGGGCCCGCGCGGCGACCGACTCCTGCCGGCTCCGATCGGTCAGGACCAGCACCGTCGGTCCCGCCCCGGACACGACGGCGGGCAGCCCGTCGGACCGCAGCGATCGCATCAGGGCAAGGGAGTCCGGCATCGCCGGTTCCCGGTAGGCCTGGTGCAGGCGGTCCTCGGTGGCAGCCAGCAGCAGCTCCGGCCGGCTGCCCAGGGCCGCGACCAGCAGGGCGGCTCGGCCGGCGTTCACGGCGGCGTCGTGGTGCGGCACCGTGGCGGGCAGCAGCCGGCGTGCCTCCGAGGTCTGGACGCCGGTGGGCGGCACGAACACCACCACCTGCACGCGCGGGTCGACCGACAAGGAGACGGCCCGGAAGCGCTCGCCGTCGCGGTAGGCGACTGTGAAGCCGCCGAGCAGCGCGGGCGCGACGTTGTCCGGATGGCCCTCCAGGTCCGCTGCCAGTGCGAGGACCGCCTCGTCGTCCATCAGCAGCAAGCCGCCGGCGACCAGTCCGCGCGCCAGGCAGACGCCCGCGACGATCGCCGCCGACGACGACCCGAGACCCCGGGCATGCGGGATGACGTTGTGGCAGAACAGCCGCAGGGACGGCACCTCGGCGCGCATCTGTGCGAACGCAGAGCACATGGAGCGGTGCACGAGGTGCCGCTCGTCGAGAGGGACGACAGCCTCTCCTCTGCCGCGGACGGTGATCTCCACCCCCGGGCCGTCCACGACCTCGGCGGTCACGCTGTCCCGGTGGGCGAGGGCCAGCCCCAGTGCGTCGAACCCCGGACCGAGGTTCGCGCTCGTCGCCGGCACGGCCACCGTCACCGGGCCGGAGAGGAACGTGGTCACCTCAGCGCAGACCCGCGGCCGCGGCGGCGTGGTCGACGTCCGCGTCGACCACGGTGTCCACCAGGTCGGTGAAGGTGGACAGCGCGGTGTCGATGTCCTTGAGACCGTGACCGGTGACGGTGACGACCATCCTCAGGCCGGCGTACGTCGTGCCCTCGGCCACCTCGGCGAGCAGCCCGGCGACCCCCGCGGCGGAGGCCGGCTCGACGAACACTCCGTCGTGGACCGCGAGCTGCCGCTGGGCGGTGAGGATCTGCTCGTCGGAGACGGACCGGAAGCGGCCACCGGAGTCACCCGCGGCCGCGACGGCGAGGTGCCAGGAGGCGGGGTTGCCGATCCGGATCGCGCTGGCCACGGTCTCGGGGTCGGGCACCGGCACACCGGACACCAGCGGGGCGGCCCCGGCCGCCTGCCACCCGAGCATCCGCGGGGTGCGCGTGGAGCGCCCCGCCTCGTGGTACTCCAGATAGCCCTTCCAGTACGCCGAGATGTTGCCGGCGTTGCCGACCGGCAGCACGTGCACGTCGGGGGCGTCGCCGAGGAAGTCGACGATCTCGAAGGAGGCGGTCTTCTGCCCCTCCAGACGCATCGGGTTGACCGAGTTGACCAGCGCGACCGGGTAGTCCTCGGCAAGGCCGCGAGAGAGCCGCAGGCAGTCGTCGAAGTTGCCGCGGACCATGATCACCTGCGCCCCGTGCACGATCGCCTGCGCGAGCTTGCCGGCGGCGATCTTGCCCTGCGGCACGAGGACCAGCGGCTTGACCCCGGCGCGCGCTGCATAGGCCGCCATCGACGCGGAGGTGTTGCCGGTCGACGCGCACACCACCGCCTCGGCCCCCTGCCCGACCGCGACCGAGAGCGCGACGGTCATCCCGCGGTCCTTGAACGAGCCGGTGGGGTTGTCACCCTCGACCTTGAGCCACACCTGCGCGCCGGTCAGCTCCGACAGCCAGGGGCTGTCCACCAGCGGCGTCCCGCCCTCGCGCAGGGTGATCGTGGGGGTGCACTCAGGGATGGCCAGCCAGTCGCGGTACTCCTCGATCACGCCGCGCCACTGCCGGCTGGTCTGCCGCACGTCCAGCGTCTCGCTCACTCGGAGTCCCCCTCCACCCGCATCACCGAGGACACCTCGTGCACGAAGTCCATCCTGCGCAGCGCCTCGACGGTCGCAGAGAGCGCGGCGTCGGTGGCCCGGTGGGACACCACCACCAGCTGAGCGTCGTCGCCATGGCCCTCCTGACGGACCGTCTGGATGGACACGCCGTGCTCGGCGAAGGTCTGCGCGACCGAGGCCAGCACCCCGGCGCGGTCGTCCACGTCGAGGGCGACGTGGTAGCGCGTCTCGGTGTCCCCCATCGGCAGCACCTCGCACTGCGCATAGGCGGACTCGCCGACTCCGCGGACGTCGTTCAGCCGGTTGCGGGCCACCGTGACCAGGTCGCCCAGGACCGCGCTGGCGGTCGGGGCACCCCCGGCGCCGGGGCCGTAGAACATCAGCTGGCCGGCCGCGTCGCTCTCGACGAAGACCGCGTTGTAGGCCTCCCGGACACTGGCCAGCGGGTGCGAGCGAGGGATCATCGCCGGGTGAACCCGCGCGGAGACGGCGGGTCCGTTGGGGCCGTCCCGGAGCTCGCAGATGGCCAGCAGCTTCACCACGCTGTTCATCGCGGCGGCTGACGCGATGTCGGACGCACTGACCTCGGAGATGCCCTCGCGGTAGACGTCGGCGGCAGTGACCCGGGTGTGGAACGCCAGGCTGGCCAGGATCGCGGCCTTCGCGGCGGCGTCGTAGCCCTCGATGTCGGCGGTGGGATCCGCCTCGGCGTAGCCGAGCGCCTGGGCCTCCTCGAGCACCTCGGCGAAGCCGCTGCCGAGGGTGTCCATCTTGTCGAGGATGAAGTTGGTGGTGCCGTTCACGATGCCGATCACCCGACGCACCTGGTCACCGGCCAGCGACTCGCGCAGCGGCCTCAGGATCGGGATGGCGCCGGCGACCGACGCTTCGAAGTAGAGGTCGCGCCGGGCCTTCTCCGCTGCGGCGAACAACGTGGCGCCGTCCTCGGCGAGCAGTGCCTTGTTGGCGGTCACCACCGAGGCGCCGTTCTCCAGAGCGGTCAGGATCAGCGACCGCGCCGGCTCGATGCCGCCGATCACCTCGACCACGAGGTCGACGTCGTCGCGGCCCGCGAGCCCCTGGGCGTCGGTGGTCAGCAGCTCGCGCGGCACGTCGGCGTCGCGCTGCAGCTCGGGACGGCGTACGGCGACCCCGACCAGCTCGATCGGCACCCCGACCCGGGCGGTGAGGTCGTCGCGGTGCCGCTGCAGCAGGCGGACCACCTGGCTGCCGACGGAGCCGCAGCCGAGCAGGGCGAGCCGCAGCGGCTCGGTCCGCGCTGCGGTTCTCCGGGGGCTGTCCACGACGTCATCCTCTCCGCTCGGTGATTCGTGCCGGTCGGCGGGTCCGCTGCCTGAGATGGTCACGCCCCGACGTCGGTGCGCAACAGATCTTCCTCCGTCTCGCGGCGTACGACGACCGAGCTCGCGCCATCGGCCACGGCGACCACCGGCGGGCGCAGCGCATGGTTGTAGTTGCTGGCCATCGACCGGCAGTAGGCCCCGGTGCCCGGCACCGCGAGCAGGTCGCCCGGCGCGATGTCCCCGGGCACGAACTCGTCCTTGACCACGATGTCGCCCGCCTCGCAGTGCTTGCCGACGACCCGGCCGAGCACGGGGGTGGCCGACGAGCTCCGGGAGGCGAGGGTGCACGAGTAGTCGGCGTCGTAGAGCGCGGTGCGGATGTTGTCACTCATCCCGCCGTCGACCGAGACGTAGGTGCGGGTGGCCCCGGCGTCGAGCCCGACCCGCTTGACGGTGCCGACCTCGTAGACGGTGCACATCGCCGGCCCCACGATCGCGCGCCCCGGCTCGATGGACAGCGCAGGCACCGGCACCTCGAGCGCCCGGCACTCGTGCTCGATGATCTTGGTGAGCTCGGTGGCCAGCTGCGCCGGGTCGGACGGGTCGTCCTGGGTCGTGTAGGCGATGCCGAAGCCGCCGCCGAGGTCCATCTCCGGCATCGTCACGCCGAGCTCGGAGGACACCTGTGCGTGCAGCGCCAGCACCCGGCGGGCCGCGACCTCGAAGCCGGAGGTGTCGAAGATCTGCGAGCCGATGTGCGAGTGCAGCCCGAGCAGCTCGAGGCCCGCGGCCTCCTGCACCCGGCGTACGGCGTCCAGCGCGTCGCCCGAGGTGATCGAGAAGCCGAACTTCTGGTCCTCGTGGGCGGTGGCGATGTACTCGTGGGTGTGCGCCTCGACGCCGGCCGTCACCCGGACCATCACCCGAGCGGTCAGGCCGGTCTCGGTCGTGACCGCGGCCAGCCGCGCGATCTCGTGGAACGAGTCGACGACGATCCGGCCCACGCCCGCCTCGACGGCACGACGCAGCTCCGGGACCGTCTTGTTGTTGCCGTGGTAGCCGATCCGCGCCGGGTCGAAGCCCGCGCGCAGCGCGACACTGAGCTCGCCGGCCGAGCAGACGTCCAGACAGAGTCCCTCCTCGGCGACCCAGCGGGCGACGGTGGTGCAGATGAAGGCCTTCGCCGCGTAGAACACGTCGTAGGAGGAGAACGCCCCGGCGAACGCCCGCGCCCTGGCCCGGAAGTCGGCCTCGTCCAGGACGTAGGCCGGGGAGCCGTGATCCGCGACCAGGGCCCGCACGTCGACCCCGCCGACCTCGAGGGAGCCGTCGGCGGTCCTGCAGGTGGTCGAGGACCACAGCGGGGGCACCAGGGCATTGACGTCCTGGGGCGCGCGCAACCACGCCGGCCCCCGCCCGGAGCCCTCGCCGTGGGCCCAGCCCGCCTCGTGGGCTCGCATGTCACATGCGCTCGGGGGCGGAGACCCCGAGCAGGTCGAGACCGTTGGCCAGCACGACCCGGGTCGCGGCCACCACCAGCAGCCGGGCGCCGTGCAGGGGGGCCGGCGTCTCCTCGCCCATCGGCAGGACCCGGCAGGCGTCGTAGAAGCGGTGGAAG
>JBDTXF010000018.1:0-16009 GCA_040006355.1 Nocardioidaceae bacterium
CCCGGCTGGGCCCACGTATGGCCGAGAACCCGCAGCACCGGCTCGAGGATCGTGTAGTCGCAGGCGTAGGTGAGGGCCGCCAGGTCGCGCTGGGCGTCGGTGAGGCCGTCGACGGGGCGGAGCGAGTCGAACGGCCGCACCCACACCGACTGGTGGGGTTCCCGCCCGCCCTCGAGGTCGAGGTAGACCGGGCCTGGGACATGTCGCATGTCGAAGCTGCGACCTCCGGACCAGTAGGCCGCAGACTCCGGGGTCATGGTTCCGCCGCTGCGACCCGCGAGGTGGGCTGCCGACGACGGCAGCGACTCCGCGTCGGGGACACCGGCTGGCGCCGGTGTGGCGTAGGTGCCGCCGGGGCCGCCCGCCGTGAACCCGGCCAGGCACACGTAGACGACCTTCCCGTCCTGCATCCCCCGCACCTCGCGGGTGGAGTAGCCGCGGCCGTCACGCAGCACCTCCACCTCGTAGCGGACGTCGGCCCCGATGTCGGCGGGACGCATGAAGTACGAGTGCATCGAGTGCAGCGTCTTGCCGTCGGTGACCGACCGCATGGCGGCTGCTGAGGCCGGAGCCACCAGGTCGCCGCCGTACGCCTTGGGCCAGGGACAGGGCTGGGTAGTGGCGGTGAACGCGAGGTCGCCGCGCTCGGGCGCGACCTCGGTGAGCGTCACGGCACGGGTGAAGACCGCCGAGCTGGGGGCGCCGGTCACGGGCGGCTCTCCCAGTCGGGCAGGTCGGCGTCTTCGACCTGGGCGAGGTTGACCACGATGTTGTCCGGGGTGCGAGCGGTCATCCACGTGAGTGGGTTGTTGCGATCGAGGTTGCACTCGACGTGCGGCAGGTAGGGCGGCACGAAGACCCAGTCGCCCTCGACCATGTCGAGGTAGTCCGCGAACTTCTCACCGAAGTAGATCCGGGCCCGGCCCGACAGCACGAAACCGCCGGTCTCCGCCTCGCCGTGGTGGTGTGGCGTCGAGCGGTAGCCGGCCAGGTTGTGCACCTGGCCGAACCAGATCTTCGTGGCAGGGGTGTGCTGCGGGCTGACGCCCGAGATCCGGCTCGCTCCCTCGGACTGGCTGGTGTCGCCCGGCTCGTGTCCCGAACGGGTGACCACGGGGACGACGAGCCCCTGCGGCACTGAGAAGCTGCTCTGGTCAGAGTCCATCGGGTGCTCCCTCGGGTGGGGTGAGTCGGATGCGGTTGAGCAGGGTGCCGACCGGCGATCTCGGTCTCGACCACGTCGCCGTCGGCGAGCAGGTCGGCGGAGTCGACGACCAGCTCCGCGGTGTCACCGCGCAGCAACTCCTCTCCGTTGACCCGACAGGTGACCACGAGCCCCTCGACCGGGTCGACCTCGTCGGGTGTGAGCACGACCGGCCCGAGCCGTGTGGAGGCGTCCCAAGCCTTGTCCTGGAGCCACTCGGTGGTGCCGGTGGCGTAGCACGCGGAGAGGTCGGTGGCCGGGAACTGCATGTTCTCTTTCTCGCACGCTCGTCACGTATCTGTCAATAGATGTAGGGTCCCGGCATGACCGACCTGACGCCCGTGAACATCAACCCGGCCGCCCTCGCTGCGCCACGTGGCTTCTCACACGGCACGCTCTCGGGCAACACGCTCTACCTCGGCGGTCAGACCGCCCTCGACGCGAACATGCAGATCGTGCCCGGCGGCATCGTCGAGCAGTTCCGGCAGTCGTTCGGCAACGTGCTGACCACGCTGCGCGCCGTCGGTGGCGTGCCGGAGGACCTCGTGACGATCACCATCCACCTCACCGACATTCCCGACTACCTGGCGCACGGCAGGGAGATCGGCACCGTGTGGCGCGAGCTCGCCGGCCCGGTCTACCCGGCGATGGCCGGAATCGGCACCACTGGCCTCTGGCAGCCCGAGGCCCTCATCGAGATCCTCGGTGTGGCCGTGGTCCCCGACGATCGTCTCGTTCGCCCGTCCTGACGTCCGCCGCCGATCTGGATCGGGTCGCGGCTGGCCGGCCACACTCTGCAGTCGGTCGACGCGACGCGCGCGCACGCGGCCGACCGGCTGGTCTGGATGCGGGAGCGCACCAACGGGCAGCACGCGCGGGGCACCAACGTCATCCCGTTCTCGCTCCACAACATCGACGAGGTGCTCTCCGACGTGGGGCTCGACGTGGGCAGGGCGACGAAGATGAAGCAATGGCTACTGCCGCTCGACCCGAGCAACTACCGCTTCATCACGCCCAAGCTCGCCAAGCGCCTGGGCGTCGCCGGGTGACCCGGACCTACGACGCGGTCGTGATCGGCTCGGCGGGTTCATCGCCTCCGACGAGCTGACCCTGCCGGGCTTCGTGCACGACACCTTCTCCTCCTGGCACCCACTCTTCATGGCCGGTCACCGCATCGGTGTCCTCGGCTCCGAGCTCGGCGGCCGCGACCTGGTGAAGCTGGGTGCGTCGGCCGCCCGCAGCCTCGGCCGGTCGGGGGAGGTCGACCAGCTCTGGTCGCCGTGGCTGCTGCATGCCGGTCTTGCCCCAGGACCATGCCTGCGGAGGCTTGATGCTGCCGGTGATGGCGTTCACGATGCACGAGGTGGGGTTGCCCGTCGTGGCCGGCGGCGCCCAGAACTTCGTCTCCGCTTTCGCGGCCCTGCTGCACGAGCGAGGCGTCGACGTCCTGCTCGGCGCACCTGCCGAGCGGATCGAGGTCTGCGGGGGTCGCGTCAGCGGTGTCGTGGTCGCGGGAGAGCGGCTGGCCGCCACCCGGGCGGTTCTCGCGTCCACCGTGACCGCCCGGCTGTACGACGAGCTGCTGCCCGAGCAGGCCGTGACCGCGGCCGCTCGGCGCGCCGTACGACGGCACCGGCCGGGACCGGCGGCGATGCAGGTGCACCTGGCCCTGGACCGGCCGGTCGCCTGGTCGGACTCCCGTCTCGACGACGTCCCTCTCGTGCACGTCAGCGACGGAGCCGGGAGCACCGGCATCGCGTGCGCGCAGGCCGAAGCTGGCCTGCTGCCCGCGGAGCCGACGGTCGTCGTCGGGCAGCAGTGCGTGCTCGACCCGAGCCGCGCACCCGAGGGCCGGGCGACCCTGTGGCTCCAGCTCAGCACCTCCCGTTCGCACCCCTCGGGGACGCCGCCCGGGAGATCGACACTGCGGCCGGCTGGGCGCCCGAGGTCGTGCAGGCGTACGTCGACAGGGTGGTCGCCCGGGTCGCGACGTACGCGCCGGGACTGGGCGAGACCGTGTTGGCCACCCATGCGATCTCTCGCACCGATCTGGTCGCACACAACGCCAACGCCGTTGCCGGTGACCCCTATGGTGGGGCCGGGGAGCTCGACCAGAGCCTGCTCTGGCGCCCCGGCAGCGCGACGGGGCACCGCACCTGTGTCGACGGGCTGTTCCAAGATCGGTGCCTTCACCCACCCTGACCCCGGTCGTGGCGGTGGGTCCGGCCACCTCGTCGCCCAGCGGCTCCTCACACCCTCACGCCTCGACCGGCTTCCGGAAAGGTTCACCTCATGACCTCCATCGACACCCTGCTGACAGCTCTCGCTTCCGGCGACGTGGAGGTCGTCGACCTCACCGCCCCGCTCTCCTCCGAGACACCGATCCTGCATCTCCCGGCGCCGTTCGCGAACACCATCCCGCTCTCGCTGGAGCCGCTCAGCGCCTACGACGATGCGGGACCGGCCTGGTCCTGGAACAACATCCACACTGGTGAGCACACCGGCACCCACGTCGACGCCCCGGTGCACTGGGTGTCCGGGCGCGAAGGCCACAGCGTCGACCAGATTCCGCCCGCCCGCCTGCTCGGGCCCGCCGTGGTCATCGACTTCAGCGCCGAGACTGCTGCCGACCCGGACTTCCTGCTCGAGCCCGAGCACCTCGACGCCCACGTCGCCGAGCACGGGCCGCTGCCCGAGGGCTGCTGGCTGCTGTTCCGCACCGGCTGGAGCAGCCGCGGTCAGGACGCCGCGGCCTTCGCCAACGCAGACGACGGCGGCCCACACACGCCAGGGGTGTCGCCGGCGGGCGCGCAGTGGCTCGCGGCGTCCTCGATCAGCGGCTTCGGGGTCGAGACGGTCGGCATAGACGCAGGTCAGGCCGGCGGCATGGACCCGGCGTTCCCGGTCCACTACTTCCTGCTCGGAGCGGACAAGTACGGTCTGACCCAGCTGCAGAACCTCGACCGCCTACCGCCTGCGGGGGCCATGGTCGTGGTGTCTCCGCTCCCGATCGTCGGTGGCTCGGGCTCGCCCGCCCGCGCCCTCGCCCTGGTCCCCAAGTGAGCCGAACCGTCGCCCGCGCCGTCGGCGAGCGCCTTGCCGACCTCGGCGTCGGCGCGGCCTTCGGCGTCGTCGGCAGTGGCAACTTCGAGGTCACCAACGCTCTGACGGCGAGCGGCGTGCGTTTCGTGGCCGCCCGGCACGAGGGAGGAGCCGCGTCGATGGCCGACGGCTACAGCCGGTTCGCGGCGCTGCCCGGCGTGCTGAGCCTTCACCAGGGTTGCGGGCTGACCAACGCGATGACCGGCATCGCCGAGGCGGCCAAGAGTCGTACGCCGATGCTGGTGCTGGCCGCCGACACCGCCGGGTCCGCCGTGCTGTCCAACTTCCGGATCGACCAGGAGGCCCTCGTGCGCAGCGTCGGGGCCGTGGCGGAGCGAGTGCATGGACCGGCCACGGCCCTTGCCGATGTCGACCGGGCCTATCGGACGGCCGTGCACGGCCGGCGGACGGTCGTGCTCAACCTGCCGCTCGACGTGCAGGCAGCCACCACCCCGAACGCCGACGTGGCGGCCCTCGTCGAGGCACCGCTCCCGATCCGCCCGGCCGAGGAGTCGGTCGCCGCGCTGGCCCGGCTCCTAGCGAGCGCCGATCGACCCGTGTTCGTCGCCGGTCGTGGTGGCCGCGAGGCCGGACCCGAGATCGCTGCGCTCGCCGAGCAGGCCGGCGCACTGGTCGCCACCTCGGCGGTCGCCAACGGGCTGTTCGAGGCCGAGGAGTTTCGGCTCGGCATCTCCGGTGGCTTCTCGTCCCCGCTGGCCGCCGAGCTGATCGCCGGCGCCGACCTCGTCGTCGGCTGGGGCTGCGCGCTGAACATGTGGACCATGCGGCACGGCTCCCTGATCGGCCCCGGTGCCCGGGTGGTGCAGGTCGACGACGAGCAGGCCGCGCTCGGCGCGCACCGGGCGATCGACCTCGGGGTGCACGGCGACTGCGCGACGACCGCCCGTGACGTGGCTGCGGTCCTCGACGCCCGCCGCACGGGCTATCGGAGCAGGGCGGTCGCCGAGCGGCTGCACACCAGCCGCTGGTGGAATCAGACGCCGACCGACGACCTCTCCACCGGCGAGCGCATCGACCCGCGGGTGCTCTCCGCCGAGCTCGACCGGATCCTGCCCACCGAGCGGGTGGTCGCCATCGACTCGGGCAACTTCATGGGCTATCCGAGTGCCTACCTGCGCGTGCCCGACGAGAACGGCTTCTGCTTCACGCAGGCGTTCCAGTCCATCGGCCTGGGCCTGGCAAGCGGCATCGGGGCGATGCTCGCGCAGCCCGAGCGGCTCGCGGTCGTGGGCACCGGCGACGGCGGGTTCCTGATGGCGGTCTCCGAGCTCGAGACGGCCGTCCGGATCGGCCTGCCGCTGGTCGTCGTCGTGTACGACGATGCGGCGTACGGCGCGGAGGTGCACCACTTCGGCCGTACGGCCGACCTCAGCGCCGTGACCTTCCCCGAGACCGACCTCGCCGCCATCGCCCGGGGGTTCGGCGCGACCGGTGTGAGTGTGCGCCACATCGCCGACCTGGCCTGCGTACGCGACTGGCTGCTCGCACCCGTCGGCGTGCTCGTGGTCGACGCGAAGATCGCGGACGACGGCGGCTCGTGGTGGCTCGAGGAGGCGTTCAAGGGTCACTGACTACCATGACGTTTCCTTGACGGGCGTCACGTTGTTGACAGATAGGGAGCCATGACCCGAGCGCTCCTCTCCCGGCATCCGCGACTCTCCACCGCCGACGTCGACCAGGCCCGGGTCGAGGTCGCCGCCACCTTGTGCGACCACCGTCTGGAGATCACCCGTCGCGGGGGTCGCCTCGACCTGGTGCACAACGCCGCTGCGATAGGTCTGACGTGGTCCTCAACCATCTGCTCTACGGCGCCGAGGTACTGGATCACCCCCGGCACCTTCGACGACGTCTTCCCGGTCCAGGTGCCCCTCGCCGGCGCGGCCCGGGTGCGCGTCGGTGACCGGATGGTCGCCTCCGACCGGCGACTCCTCGCTCGGCCCACCGACCGAGCCCGTCGACATGGTCTGGTCGGAGGGCTGCGAGCAGCTGCTGGTCTACATCCGCCGCGACGCGGTCGAGGCAGAGCCCGAGCGTGCATGGCGGTTGGCCGATCTGGCCGCCCACGCGGGGATCTCCGCACGCACCCTGCAGGAGGCGTTCCAGCGCGACCTCGGCGTCACTCCGCTCGAGCACGTCGTCGCACACGACCGGAGCGGGCGCGGCAGAGCCTGCTCGACGCCGATCCAGGCACTAGGTCGGTCACCGACGTCGCGGCCCGCTGGGGCTTCTTCCACCTCGGCCGGTTCTCGCAGTCCTACCGTGCGGCGTACGCCGAGCTGCCCTCGCAGACCCTCGCGCGCTGGCCGGGGCAGGAGCTGTCTTCAGGACTGCTCGGCTGCCATGGTCGTTGCGCGCCTCGAAACAGCACGCGTATCCGCCCCTCAGCCTTCTCGGCGTCTTCGGAGGAATCCATGATCTCGAAGACCTCGTCACCCCGAGCCATGGCGACATCGACCAGTTCGAGAGTCTCCGGTCGCTCCTGGGCAGCGGGACGCTCCCAGCTGTCCATGCGAACCATCGTGAATCAGATTTCGCAGCCGCCTTCCACATCGTGACCGAGGACGAGGAACCCCACGTCGTGGAGCCGAGCGCCGGGGACATGACCGGCGGGGCCCGTCTGATCGCAGCCGAGCAAGCCCGAGACCTGCGGGTCGACCGCAACCCGAGGTCCGCGCGTCGGCATGACAGGACGGCTGGTGTCATCGACGACTCGATGCTGCGAGCGGATCCGGCGACGGGACATCCCGCTGTTGGTGCTCAGCGCGGCAATTCTCCGCTGGACCTTTCACACGAGGTCCTTGATCAGCGACCTGATTCCAGTCCAACGGCTCCGGGTCCGCTGCCGGCAGCGGTCGCCCGCGTGCGTGACTCGGACCCGTCTTCGAAGTCGGGACCAAAGCCCCTCCCGCACCGCTCACATACCAGTGAGTCTGGCGGCGGTACATCAGGAACAAGGGGTCCGTGCGTGGCGGGCCGCGACACCGGGAAGGACGCATCATGAACACGGACATGCTGGACAAGATCAAGACCGGCACCGGCTTCATCGCCGCCCTGGACCAGAGCGGCGGCAGTACGCCGAAGGCGCTGCGGCTCTATGGAATCGAGGACTCGGCCTACGCCGATGAAGAGGCGATGTTCGACCTGGTCCACCAGATGCGCACACGCATCATCACCAGCCCGGCGTTCGGCGGGGACCGCATCTTGGCGGCCATCCTCTTCGAGCAGACCATGGACCGGCAGATCGCCGAGACCGGCTCCGCGGAGTACCTCTGGAACGCGAAGCAGGTGGTGCCCTTCCTCAAGGTGGACAAGGGCCTCGAGGCCGAGGCACTCGGCGCCCGGCTGATGAAGCCGATCCCCGGACTCGATGAGGTCTTGGCGCGGGCCAAGCAGCACGGAGTCTTCGGCACCAAGATGCGCTCGGTGGTGCTGACCGCGGACGCATCGGGGGTCGAGAACGTGGTTTCCCAGCAGTTCGAGATAGCCCGACAGATCCTGTCCGCTGGCCTGGTGCCGATCATCGAGCCGGAGGTAGACATCCACAGCCCCCAGAAGGCTGCCGCAGAGAAGCTCCTCGGGAACACACTGCTCGAGCAGCTAGATGGGCTCGCGGAGGGGCAGGACGTGATACTCAAGCTGACGCTCCCCGAGCAGGACGGCTACCACAGCGAGGTGCTCGAGCACCCGCGCGTCCTGCGGGTGGCCGCGCTCTCCGGCGGCTACACCCGCGAGGAGGCCGTCGCCCGGCTCCGCAGGAACCCCGGTGTCATCGCCAGCTTCTCGCGCGCCCTCACCGAGGGACTGAGCGCGCAGCTGGGCGAAGCAGAGTTCGACGCAGCTCTGGACGCCTCGATCGCCGCCATCTACGAGGCGTCGTCGACCTGACAGGCTGAGTCGTGCGCGTCGACCCGGCAGCCGTGTAGGTCGACGCTCCGCTCACCCGCACAACACGGGGTTCCGGATGCAGGCACGAGTCTCGGTGGTGCACCGCATCACCCTCGGGCCTCGCTCCGCCGACGCCGTCAGGGTCGTGGCCAGGGATCCATGGCCGGCCACTGGCCGCCATCTCGTTCAGCGCCACCAGGCTGTCGCGCCGCAGTGACCCGCCGCGGCTGCCGGGTGGCGCGACGATCCAGTCAGCCCGGGAGAGCGCGGGCCCCCGGGCCAGGAAGGGCCCTCACCTCATGCACGTCGAGACCGTCGTGACCGGCTTCGCAGACCAGGTGGGCATGCACGGGGGAACCGCAGCCTCGGTGCTCCAGGGCCACCGTGGGGCCGTGCGGCGCGGGGAGCCATCGGTCGGCCCACTTGAGAAGGGCGACGATGGCCGTGCCCAGGTCGAGGCCCCGCGGGGTGAGGACGTACTCGTGGCGGGTGCGCATGCCGGGCTCACGATAGGGGCGCTTCTCCATCACCTGGGCCGCCTCGAGCTCCTTGAGGCGCGCTGAGAGGACGGGGGCGGTGAGGCCGGTGCGGCGTAGGAAGTCCTCGAACCGGCGGGTGCCATAGAACGCCTCGCGCACCACCTTGCCCCCGCTCGGGGGCAGCAGGTGGTCCAACGCCCGTTGGACGGAGTCGGGGTCGAGGTTCCAGGCGTCGCGGTCCACCGGTGCACCCTTCTGAGTTGCATCAACTTTATCCAGGTTCTACAGTCTGACTATGACAAACATAACCCAGGTGGCGCCGGTAGGCCTTCTCGGGTTTTCCGGCCGGCGGACGCGTGCCACCGAGACCCTGGAGGTCGCGACCGTCTCCCGACCCGTGGGACGGCCGTCGGGAGGGGCGGGCCTGGCGGAGCTCCTGGGCGTCGCTGCCGGGCTGAGATTGCCGGCGGCAGCATCGCGCCTGGCCCGCCTGCCTCGCGGCGACGGCCACGTGGTCATCGATATTCCCGGCTGGAAGGCGCCCGAGGTCAGCGGCGCGCCACTGCGTGGCCTCCTGCGTGCCCTGGGTCACGATGCCCGGGCGTGGGGGCTGGGGGTCAACACCGGACGCCCCGAGCACGACGCCGAGGTCCTCGCCGAGACGGTCAGGCGCACTGCGGCCGAGCAGGGTCCAGTCTCGCTGGTGGGCTGGAGCCTGGGCGGCGTGATCGCCCGCGAGGTGGCCCGAGCCCATCCCGAGGCCGTACGCCGCGTCGTCACCTACGGAACTCCCGTGATCGGCGGACCCAGCCACACCCTGGGTGCGGGGAGCTTCGGCGCCGCCGAGTGTGCTCGCATCACCGCGCTGGCCGAGCAGCTCGACCGCGAGGACCCGATCCTCGTTCCGCTCACGGCCATCTTCACCCGTCGCGACGGTGTGGTGACGTGGCAGGCCTGCATCGACCACCACTCGCCCGACGTCGAGCACGTGGAGGTGTTCTCCAGCCACGTGGGGATGGCCCTGGATCCCGATGTCTGGGAGGTGGTCGCCTGCCGGCTGGCCGCGCCGGTGGTCAGGTTCGACAGCAACGATCAGCCGCGCGGCTCCGCCACGACGCAGGGGTGCGGCGCATGAACGAGACGACCGTCGAGACCGACTACCTCGTGGTGGGCAGCGGCGCCGTAGGCATGGCGTTCACCGACTCGCTCGTGCACGAGACTGACGACCGCCTGGTCGTGGTCGACGGGCACCACGGTCCGGGAGGTCACTGGAACGACGCGTATCCGTTCGTTCGTCTCCATCAGCCCTCCGCCTACTACGGCCTCAACTCCATGGTCCTCGGCGGGGACGGCCTCGACGCGGACCCCCTCAACCCCGGCATGAACGAACGGGCGAGCTCGGCCCAGATCATCGACTACTACGAGCGAGCCATGGCGGCGATGCTGGCGACGGGTCGGGTGTCCTATCGTCCGATGTCGGTCCACGCTGTGCATGAGGACGGCACGCACCGGATCACCTCGAAGCTCAGCGGCATCACTACCCGGGTCCAGGTGCGCAAGAAGATGGTGGACACGACCTACCTGCACACTGCGGTGCCCTCGACCCACCCCCCGAAGTACACCGTGACGGAGGGCGTCACCTGCGTGCCGGTCAACGAGCTGTCACGGGTGCGGACGCCTCCTCTCGGCTTCGTCGTCGTCGGTGCCGGCAAGACGGGCATCGACGCCTGCCTGTGGCTTCTGGGCCAAGGGGTCCCGCCCGACCGGATCACCTGGATCATGCCGCGCGACTCGTGGTTCCAGAACCGCGCCAACGTGCAGTCCGGCGCGGAGTTCCTCCTCGACACCTTCGGAGCCCTCGCGACCCAGATGGAGTCGATCGCCGAAGCCGGCTCCCTGCCCGACCTGCTGTCGCGCCTGGAGTCGACCGGTCAGCTCCTGCGCCTCGACCCCACGGTGGAGCCCAGGATGTACCACGCCGCGGTCGTCTCCGAGGCCGAGCTCGAGGCCCTCCGCACCATCCGCCAGGTGGTCCGGCTCGGCCGCGTCCAGCGCATCGAGCCGCACCGCATCGTGCTGGCCGAGGGCAGCGTCCCGGCGGAACCAGGCGCGCTGTACGTCGACTGCTCGGCCAGCGCCGCCGAGCTCCGTCCCTCGGTCCCGGTATTCGGTGCGAACACGATCATCCCGCAGTTCGTACGGGCCTTCCAGCCCACCTTCAGTGCCGCGATGATCGGCTACGTCGAGGCCCACTACGCCGACGAGAGTGTCAAGAACGAGATCTGCGGCGTCGTCCCGCTGCCGGACACGCCCCTGTCCTGGCTGACCATGCAGGCCGCCGGCGTGCTCAACCAGCACCGGTGGTCCCGCGAGCCCGACCTGCTGCAGTGGGTGGCCGGGTCCCGCCTCGACGGCTTCACCGCGATGAGTCGGGCCGTGAATCCCGACGACCACGACAAGGTGGCCGTCATCCGACGATTCCGTAGTGCCGCCAAGGCCGCGGGAGCACGTCTCCCGGCCCTGCTGGTCACCGCCTCCACAACCGAGCGGACACTATGACCGACCATCAGCACACTGCGACCCTCCACAGCAGTCGCGCGACATCACCGGCACCCAGCGGGACGAGACCGCGCACGAGACTTTGCGTCCTCGTCTCGAGTGCCTCCAGCAGAGACCGCTGACGGCACGGCCGAGGGTCTGAGTTGCGCCTCGGCGGTGGATCAAGGAGGGCCCGGCGCTGCGGCAGGACGCATGTCGTCCGGGTTCGATGCGAGGCTATGAAGATGAGCAGACCGACCGAGACTTCAGTTACGTGGGCGCGGGCGCTGGCCTGGCGGATGGAGCGACAGCTACTCGACCCCATCGGTTCTGAGTCGGTCGCCGGCGTCGTACATCAGCTCGGCGCCGTCCTCTCGATGGACGAGTCGATGGCTGAGCTTGCCGTTCGGACCCGTCAAGAGACATCGCGACCGGGCGAGCTCGCGGCGGCCCTGGGCGAGGGGGAAGTGATCAAGACGTTCGCGTTCCGCGGCTCGATGCACTACCTGTCGCCTCAGGAGGGCGGAATCTATCTGGCCCTTCGGTCGGCCGGCCGACAGTGGGAGCTGCCGAGCTGGGTCGAGCACTATCGGCTCACTGCATCGGACTGGCCGGACTTCCGGGCCACGGTGCGCGCAGCGCTCAGCGATGGACCGTTGACCGTCAATGAGCTCGGCCAGGCGGTGACGAGACACCGCGCCTACCAGCACCTGAAGCCGGTCTTCGAGGAGGGCGCAGGCACTCTGATCAAGGCGCTCGCCTGGCAGGGTGACATGAGCATTGGTTCGTCGCGAGGGGGGCTCCACACGTTCCAGCGTCTCGACAGCAACCCGAGGTGGCAGGGCATTCCCGACCTTGAGGACGCAGGCCCTCGCGCCATCACCGCCTACCTGCGGACCTATGGGCCAGCAACCCCGGAGCACCTTCACTACTGGCTCGGCAACGGCCTCAGCGCGGGTCGCAAACGGCTCACGAGCTGGCTCTGTGAGCTAGGTGATCGGCTGACCGGGGTCGATGTCGAAGGCACCGAGGCTTATGTGGTCCGCGAGGATGTCGACGCCATGGAAGCCACGCCCCCGTCTGAGGCGGTGCGACTACTTCCCGGGCACGACCAGTGGGTGATCGGTCCCGGCACGAAGGACCTCCACGTCACCCCGTCGTCCCGACGAGACCTGATGACCCGCAAGGCCAACCCGGTGATCCATGGCGGCGTCGTGTGCGGAACGTGGGCGCGAAAGGGCAACGAGCTAACAGTGACCTGGCTCGACGAGCGACCGCGACCTCAGGAAGCCATCGCGCGTGAAGTCGACCGCCTGGCCCACCTCGTCGGCCGGGACCTGCATCTGCATCTGGGCCCGTAGGGGGTTCCTGTTGCGGGCTGCGGCCGGAGTCGGGCAATCGTAGGTCCAGGTGCGATGCCGCAACATCATGGCCAAGCCGCAGCACGCCAGGTCTTGGGCCTGCGTGGCTACCTCGCGTCCGAGATGACCAGCGCGCTGCGGTCATCCACGCCGACCTGCACGTCGGTCAGCGACCTGTCCTGGTTCGTGAACGCCTACACCCCGGCGTTCGCCACCTTCAAGCTGCCGGCGGCCACGCTCGGTGACAGGTGGGGCCGGCGGCGGGTGATGCTGGGTGGAGTGGCCCTGTTCACCATCGCCTCCATCGCCTCCATCGCCTCCGCGCTGAGCACCACCTCCTCGGCGCTGATCGTCGCCCATGCCTTCCAGGGCCTCGGGGCCGCGGCGGTGATGCCGCCGTCACTCACCCTGCTGCGCGGCGCAGAACCTGCAGATCGTGCTCGGCTACTCGCCGTTCGAGGCGGGCCTGCGCACGCTGCCCTGGACAGCCGCCTCCGCGCCCTCTTCGCCCCCGGCCGAGGGGTCACTGCCTCCCGCGACACGCGCAGGGCTCCGTGAGCTGGTGACCCCTCGGCGGGCGGTCAGCCGGGCAGGGAGCTGGCGCGCCACGCGCCGGGGCCCGGACTGTGCGGGTGGCGCAGGGCGCGACGTGGCGCGGACCACTCGGGGCGCGGCCGGGTGCCCGGCCCTGAGGTCGCCGTGCCGGCGGACAGCCCCGTGAGGACCACCGTCAGCGCGGCGACCTCCACGGGCGTGGCGTCGCCCCGGATCACGAACAGCGGCGGGCGCGGCTCGCTCTCGTCACTCACAGGGGGATGTTCCCGTGCTTCTTGGGCGGCAGCGTCTCCCGCTTGGACCTCAGCAGCCGCAGCGCGCGGATGATCTCCACCCGCGTCTCGTGCGGGTGGATCACGGCGTCGACGTAGCCGCGCTCCGCGGCGAGGTAGGGGTTGGCGAGGTGGTCCTCGTACTCCTGGACCAGCTCGACCCGCCGGGCGTCCTGGTCACCGGTCTCCGTGGCCTCTGCGAGCTCCTTGCGGTAGAGGATGTTGACAGCCCCCTGGGCACCCATCACGGCGATCTGGGCGGTGGGCCAGGCCAGGTTCATGTCGGCGCCGAGGTGCTTGGAGCCCATCACGTCGTAGGCACCGCCGTAGGCCTTGCGGGTGATGATCGTGATCAGCGGCACGGTCGCCTCGGCGTAGGCGTAGATCAGCTTCGCGCCGCGGCGGATGATGCCGTTCCACTCCTGGTCGGTGCCGGGCAGGAACCCGGGCACGTCGACGAAGGTCAACACGGGCACGTTGAACGCGTCGCAGGTGCGCACGAACCGCGCGGCCTTCTCGGAGGCGTCGATGTCCAGGGTGCCGGCGAGCTGGAGAGGCTGGTTGGCCACGACGCCGACCGAGCGGCCCTCGACCCGGCCGAAGCCGACCAGCATGTTGGGTGCGAACAGCGGCTGCACCTCGAGAAAGTCGCCGTCGTCCAGCATCCCCTCGATCACCGTGTGCATGTCGTAGGGCTGGTTGGGTGAGTCCGGGATGAGGGTGTCGAGCTCGCGGTCCTCGTCGGTGGTCTCGAGGTCGACGGCCTCGTCGTAGGACGGCGCCTCGTCGAGGTTGTTCTGGGGCAGGTGCGCCAGCAGTGCCCGGACGTAGTCGATCGCATCCGACTCGTCCGAGGCGAGGTAGTGCGCGTTGCCCGACTTGGTGTTGTGCGAGCGGGCCCCGCCGAGGTCCTCCATCGAGACGTCCTCGCCGGTGACCGTCTTGATGACGTCCGGGCCGGTGATGAACATGTGCGAGGTCTGGTCGACCATCACGGTGAAGTCGGTGATCGCGGGAGAGTACACCGCCCCACCGGCGCACGGGCCCATGATCAGCGAGATCTGCGGGATCACCCCGGAGGCGTGCACGTTGCGGCGGAAGATCTCGGCGTACAGGCCGAGCGCGACGACGCCCTCCTGGATTCGGGCGCCACCGGAGTCGTTGATGCCGACGATCGGGCAGCCGGTCTTCATGGCGAGGTCCATCACCTTGACGATCTTCTCCCCGAAGACCTGCCCCAGCGACCCGCCGAAGACGGTGAAGTCCTGGGCGAACACGCACACCTGTCGACCCTCTACGGTGCCGTAGCCGGTGACCACGCCGTCCCCGTAGGGCCGGTTGGCGGCCATCCCGAAGGCCGTCGAGCGGTGCCGGGCGAGCTCGTCGAGCTCAACGAAGGAGTCCTCGTCGAGCAGCTCGAGGACCCGCTCGCGCGCCGTCCTCTTGCCCCTCGCGTGCTGCTTCTCGATGGCTCGCTCGGAGCCCGCGTTGACGGCCTCCTGCAGCCGGCGCGCGAGGTCCGCGCCCTTGCCGGCGGTGCTGTGGATGTCGATGTCGGCCCCGACGTCCGCGGGGACGTCGGCGCCCGGGTCGGGCTGGGCCGCCGACGGGGTCACTGCTTCGCTCACGGGGTCGTTCGCCTCCTGTGGTGGGCCTGGGTCAATGTAGTGCCTGTGCCCCCCGACGAAGCCCACCGCCCAGCACTGGACCCCGCCGACGTCGCCGTGCCGGGCTGGCGCGTCGAGGTGCTCGCCGCGTCGCCCTCGACCAACGCCCTGGTGGCCGCGCGCGCCCAGGACGGCGAGGAGCCCGGGCTCGTCGTGGTCGCCGAGCACCAGACCGCGGGTCGGGGCCGGCTCGACCGCGTCTGGGTCACCCCGCCCCGGGCGGCGCTCACCGTCTCGCTGCTCGTGGACCCGGGCCGTGTCCCGGCCTCCCGCTGGCCGTGGCTGCCGCTGCTGACCGGCCTGGCCGTCGTCGAGGGCGTACGCCGTGTGGCCGGCGTCGAGGCCTCCTTGAAGTGGCCCAACGACGTGCTGGTCGACGACCTCAAGGTCGCCGGGATCCTGGTCGAGCGCGTCGACCGGCCGACCGGGCCGGTGGCCGTCGTCGGCATCGGCCTGAACGTCTCCTCCACCCGCGAGGAGCTGCCCGTCCCCGCGGCCACCTCGCTGGCCCTGGCCGGTGCCGCATCCCTGGACCGGGCCGCCCTGCTGGCTGCGGTGCTCACCGCCTTCACCGTCCGGTACGACGCGTGGCAGGACGCCGCGGGACTCGGGCTGCGGGCGCCGTACGTCCGGGAGTGCTCGACGATCGGACGTCGGGTCACGGTGTCCCTGCCCGCCGGGGGGACGCTCTCGGGGACGGCCGTCGGGGTCGACGAGGACGGCCGGCTGCAGGTCGACGACGGCTCCCGGGTCCAGGTGCTCGGCGCCGGCGACGTGGTCCACGTCCGCCCCACCGCTCCCGCGAAGTGAGATGATGCGGCCGTGGCGATCTCCCGCAAGCTCCTGAACGAGGGGGAGCACGTGGTGGTCTCGACCCGCACCCACGTCAAGGCGCTGCTGGTCCCGGCGGTGCTGCTGATCGTGG
>JBDTXF010000019.1:0-15663 GCA_040006355.1 Nocardioidaceae bacterium
GGATCGGGTGACTTCCCGCTGCGGCATGCCGTGGTCGACCGGGGAGGTCGTGCGCACTGGTCCCCCGGGACGGGTCGGGTGTCCCCCACCTGGACGGTGACCTTGCCGCCGTGGTTCAGCACCGACTCGGGCAGCCAGGACCGGGTGCTGGCGCGACCGTCGACCGAGACGCCGAGGACGTAGATGGCGCATGCCGGGGGCCGCGGTGCGCTGACCGTGATTGGGACCGCCGTGCCGCCGGATCCACGCCTTCCGGAACGTCGGGCTGGACAGCAGCACGTCCCCACGGCTGGGCGTCTGCGGATACATCCCCAGCACCGACCAGATGCACCACGCCGACATCGACCCAGGTCGTCGTTGCCAGGAAGGCCGTCCTGGCCGGTGCCGTAGACGAGGCGCATGTAGGCACCCATCCGTGCGCTGGGTCTTCCTCGGTTGTCCGAGCTCGTTGAGGAGCTGGGGGGTGTGGATGCCGGGCTCGTTGGTCGGGGCCCAGCACAGCGGGCCGGCCGAGGTGTTCCAGGACTCGTCGGCGGCCCGGAAGAACGAGTCCAGGCGAGCAGCCGCCCGGGTGCGCCCGCCCATCAGCTCGGCGAGCCGGGCCACATCGTGCTGCACCATCCAGGTGTACGTCGCCGACGTGCCCTGGGCGAACCCGACGTCGGTCGCCGGGCTGTACGGTGCCACCCACGAGCCGTCGGCGTTGCGCGCCTGCTGGTAGCCGCCCTGCGCCGTGGCGTCGGGGTTGAAGGTGTTCTCCCACCACCGGGCGCGCTTGGTGAAGGTGGCGGCCACGCCGTCCCGGCCGAGCCTCCTCGCCCAGTCGGCCAGGCCGTGGTCGTCGGTCGCGTCCTCGGGCGTCTCGGCCGCGCCACCCTGCCGTGACAGGAGTCCTGCGGCTCGTCGTGCAGGCGGTGCTACTGCGCGAGGTCCGGCCTCATCCCGCTGTACAGGCCGGGGCAGCCGACGTCGGAGAGCCCGTTCGCGTTGGGCACGGTGGACTGGCCCACGGCGACGTGAGAGCGGCGCCGACCTCGAAGTTGCGCACCCCGAGGGCGTGCATGCCCGCCAGGGTCGGTCCACTCTGGTCCCCGGTCATGATCCGGGTCGACCGGTTCACGTGCACCCAGCGGTCAGAAATGCCGTGGTCCTGCCGCGAAAGCTTCAGCAGCGACTGCGCGAAGTCCCCGGCAACCGGGTCCCACCCGGAGAAGTTGCCGTACTGCGCGCGCTGGCCCCTGGGCAGGCGAGGCACCGCACGGTCACCGCCGAGGTAGGCGCGAGCCACGTCGCTGGCCACGTTGGGCTCGAGAGCGGCGTGGCACATCGCGCTGTAGAAACGTGGACAGCTCGGCGCCGGTCCCGCCGGCGACCTCGATGCGACGCTGCTGCCGGTTCCAGCTCCGGCGACCGTCCCGGGCCACCCCGGGCCACGGTGTCGCGCGGTCACACCTCGTGCGCGAGGTTCGCCTCAGCCGCCTTGGCGCTCGTGTAGGACAGCCCGACCTTCATGGTCCGGGCGGTCGGTCAAGGTGTCGAAGCCGACGTCGCCGCCGGAGCCCGTGCCCGCCGCAGATCGCCGGTCTCGTGGCCCTCGCCGCCGCTGGCCGACGTGGTGCCCGGGCGCAGCCGCTCGTTCACCCAGGTGCCGGCGCGGTCGAAGTACGCGGTGAAGTAGAGCCGGCAGGAGGAGAACTTGTTGCTGCCACCGCCGTTGCCGCGGGGACTGCAGATGCCGCCGATCAGCACCGAGCCGGTCACCGTCCGAGCCGAGCGACGGATCGACACCTACGCGTCCTCGCTGCCGTTCGGCGAGTTCGATGTCCGGAAGAGCAGGTTGGCGGGGTTGCCCCGAGGAAACGCGATGGTGCCGATCCCGGCCCGGGTGGTCGCGGCGAGGTCGGTCCTGGCCCCGTTGGCGAGCCCGAGCCGGTAGCGCCCCGGAGGGGCGACCTCGTCGTCGTGGGAGCAGTGGCTGGCATAGATCGCGTCGGCGGTGTCCGCGCTGGGGGACGAGGTGACCTTGCCGACGTACGGCAGGATCGGCACGTCGCCCGCCGCCCCGGGGTGACAGCCGGCGCCGTTCACGTGGGTGAGCGCGAAGCCGTGCAGCCGAGTGGTGTCGTAGGAGTGGCCGTTGGAGGCTGCGGTGTCGGTCTGGTCGCCCGCCGTGCTGGTCGGGGACCACGACAGCATCCCGAACGCTGGCACCGCACCCGGGTAGGTGTTGCCACCGTTGGCGCTGCCGACCAGCGGGTCGACCTACCTCACCACGTCCCGGGGCGGCCTCGGTCCGACGGCGCCGAGGAGGGCACGAGGGACGTGACGACGGGTCAGGCCCCCCGGTAGGACCCGAAGCTCCACTGGTTGCCCTCGGGGTCGCGCAGGGTGCAGCCGCGACCGCCGTACCCCTGGTCCTCGGGCGGTCGGACCGAGGTCGCGCCGGCGGCCATCGCCTGCTCGTAGACGCGGTCGACGTCCGCGTCGGTCTCGGTCACGCAGTAGCACTGAGCGTGACCGGCCGAGTCGACCCAGCTCTCATTGTGCCGTCCGGCCGAGCCGAACATGATGCCGCCACCGGGCGGCCAGTCCATCTGGGCGTGCATGATGTGCGCCGGGTCGTCCGGGTCCGCGTAGACGCCCCGGGCGACGAACCCGAAGGCGCGGGCCAGGAACTCCACCGCGGCCGGTGCGTCCTGGTAGGACAGCGAGTGGAACACGGTGGGCGTGCGCGCGGGCGTGGACGTGTCGGTCGGGCTGCTTGGGGTCTCGGTCATGGGCTCACCCTGCCGCCGGGACCTGGCCCGCGTCTTGCACGAATGGGAACTCCTCGCGCAGCCACGCCGACGGCGTGCACCCCGCGAGCTCCCGCCACTCGCGGGTCAGGTGCGACTGGTCGGCATAGCCCGCCTGCGCCGCCACGGCCGCGAGACCCCCGCCCGGCAGCAGCCGTCGCGCGTGCATGAAACGCACCACTCGCGTCAGCTGCTTGGGCGAGAGACCGAACTCCGCACCGAACCGCCCGCTCAGGTGCCGCCGGCTCCAGCCCAGCTCGTGGGCGAGCTCCGCCACCCGGGTGCGTCCCCGGCTGCGCACCAGCTGCTGCCAGGCCCAGGCCAGCTCCGCCCGGACCGGCTCCACGTCACGTCGCTGGACGGCCAGCCCCCGCAGGTGCCGGTCGAGTACGTCGAACCGCTCGGCCCAGGTGCGGGCGGTCGCGACCTCGTCGTACAGCCGGGTCGCGGAGGGACCGAGCAGCTCGTCGAGCGGCACGATCGTCGCCGCCAGCGCCGCGGCCGGCTGGCCGAGCAGCGCGCGCGAGCCGGCAGGTGTGAACGCGAGCTGGACGCCGTGCTGGAAGCCGGAGTGGTGGATGGCCGCCGGTGTCGTGTGCAGGCCGGACACCATCGCCCAGTGCCGGGTGGGCCGCTCGCCCAGCCAGCCGACCTCCAGTTGCTCGTCGAGAGCGAGCACCACGGTCATCCCGGTCGACGGCAGCCCGTGGTGGACCCCGGCGGGCACCTGGGAGATGCGGTAGCCCCGGTAGGGCTCGACCCAGCCACGCAACGACGGGTGCGCTGGTGCCTGCGGCATCCCGCCAGGCTACCCAGCCTCCGCCGAGGGGTCACGGCCTCCCGCGACACGCGCAGAAACCCGGGAGTTGGTGACCCCTCGGCGGTCAGGCGCGGTTGACGGCGCTGATCACCGCGCGCAGGGAGGCGGTGACGATGTTCGCGTCGACGCCCACGCCCCACAGGATCTGGTCGCCGACCGCGAGCTCGACGTAGGCCGCGGCGTAGGCGTCCCCGCCGGAGGAGAGCGCGTGCTCGGTGTAGTCGAGCAGCCGCACGTCGCCGATCCGGTCGAGCACCGAGCTGCCGCGGGAGTGCTCCTCCGAGGCGAGATCGTCGAGCGCGTTGAGGAAGGCAGCGATCGGGCCGTTGCCGCTGCCGTCGAGCCGGCGCAGCTCGCCGTCGACGAAGACGTTCACGGTCAGCGCATCCTTCTCGCCCGCCGCCGACGAGGTGTGCACCGAGTCGAGCTTCAGCGGGGCGTCGCGGTCGAGGTACTCGCTGCGGAAGGCGGTCCAGATCGCGTCCGGCGACATCTCGCCGCCCGCGTCGTCGGTGTGCTGCTGGACGGCCCGGCTGAACTCGATCTGCAGCCGCCGCGGCAGGTCCAGCTTGTGCTCGGACTTGAGGATGTAGGCCACCCCGCCCTTGCCGGACTGGCTGTTCACCCGGATCACCGCCTCGTAGGTGCGGCCCACGTCGTGCGGGTCGATCGGCAGGTACGGCGCCTCCCACGGCAGCTCGGCGACCGTCGTGCCGGACTCGGCCGCCTGCGCCTCGAGGGCCTCGAGGCCCTTCTTGATGGCGTCCTGGTGGGACCCGCTGAAGGCCGTGTAGACCAGGTCGCCCGCGTAGGGGTGGCGCGGGTGGACCGGCAGCTGGGTGCAGTACTCCACCGTGCGACGGATCTCGTCGATGTCGGAGAAGTCGATGGTGGGGTCGATGCCCTGGCTGAAGAGGTTCATCCCCAGGGTCACCAGGTCGACGTTGCCGGTCCGCTCGCCGTGTCCGAACAGGCAGCCCTCGACGCGGTCGGCGCCGGCCATCATCGCGAGCTCGGTCGCGGCGACCGCCGTGCCCCGGTCGTTGTGGGGATGCAGCGAGATCGTGGTGTTCTCGCGCCGGGTCAGCTGGCGGGAGAACCACTCGATCTGGTCGGCGTAGACGTTGGGCGTGGCCATCTCGACGGTGGCCGGCAGGTTGAGGATGATCTCGCGGTCGTCGTCGGGCTGCCAGACGTCGGAGACCGCCTCGCACACCTCCACGGCGAACGGCATCTCGGAGCCGGTGAAGATCTCCGGTGAGTACTCATAGCCGATCCGGGTCTGGCCGAGGTAGCTCTCGGCGTACTTCATGAAGAGCTCGGTGCCCCGCGTCGCGATCGCCTTGATCTCGTCCTTGCCGGCGTGGAAGACCACCCGGCGGAACAGCGGCGCGATCGCGTTGTAGAGGTGCAGGTTGGCGTGGTGCACGCCGACCAGTGACTGCACCGACCGCTCGATCAGGTCCTCACGAGCCGGCGTCAGCACCGAGATGGTGACGTCCTCGGGGATCCGGTCGCCCTCGACGAGCTGGCGGACGAAGGCGAAGTCCGTCTCGCTGGCCGACGGGAACCCGACCTCGATCTCCTTGTAGCCCATCGCGACGAGGAGGTCGAACATCGCCATCTTGCGCGAGGGCGACATCGGGTCGATCAGCGCCTGGTTGCCGTCGCGGAGGTCGGTGGACAGCCAGCGCGGGGCCTCGGTGACGGTCCGCGACGGCCAGGTGCGGTCCGGGAGGTCGATCGGGGTGAAGGCGCGGTAGCGGTGGAACGGCATCGGGCTGGGCTGCTGCCGGTGGCTCGATCGGTGCAGGGTCATGTGGGTGCTCTCGCTGTCTGTGTTGTCGAGGTCCGGAAGCGTCGACGAACTCCGCAGCGAGGGGGTCCGGGTGGTCCCCTCAGGAGGGGCGAACCTCGCTGCGGCAGCGAAGAAGGAGGCTGCGGCGCGTCATGACCGCTCCACCATAGCCCGCGTCCGGCGCCCGCCGCACCTCGCACCCGGTCCGGGCGACGCCGTCGTCGGGGCCGGTGGCACCATGACCCCGTGAGGACTCGGCGGCCGGACACCCAGATCGTGGCGATCGTCCTTCTCGTCCTCGCCTGGGGATCGACGTTCGCCGCGGTCAAGGTCGGGCTGGACGGCGCGCCGCCGATCGTCTTCGGCGGGATGCGCTCGGCGCTCGGCGGCGCGGTGATGGCGGTCGCCGCCTTCGCACGCTCCGGGCGTCCCGCCCTGCGCGACACCTGGCGTGCCTACGCCCTGCTGACGCTGCTCAACGTGGTGCTGTTCTTCAGCCTCCAGACGCTCGCGATCCTCGAGCTGCCCTCGGGTCTGGCGGCGGTGCTGATCTACCTCCAGCCGGTGCTCGTCGGCGTGCTTGCCGCACCGCTGCTGGGCGAGCGGCTCAACGGCTCGAAGATCGCCGGGCTGCTGCTGGGCTTCACGGGCATCGTGGTGGTCAGTGTCGGCGCGTTCAGCGGTCACGTCTCCTCCGTCGGCGTGGTGTACGCCGTGACCGGCGCCCTGGTCTGGGCTCTCGGCACCATCGCCTTCAAGTACCTCTCGGGGCAGCTCGACGTGTGGTGGTCGGTGGCGATCCCGTTCCTGGTGGGAGGTCTGGTGATGACCGTCGGCGGTGCCGCATTCGAGGGCACCCACATCGCCTGGTCCGGTGAGTTCGTGATCGCGCTCGTCTACGCCTCGCTGATCGGGACGGCGCTGTCCTGGGCGCTGTGGTTCGGCCTGGTCGGCTCGGGCGAGGCGGGTCGCGCGGCGGCGTACATCTTCTTCGTGCCGCTGATCTCCCTGGTCATCGGGGCGGTCTTCCTGCACGAGTCGCTCGGCCTCTCGTTGCTGGCCGGTGCGGCCCTGGTGATCCTCGGGGTCTTCCTGGTGAACCGACGGGTGGCCGGCCGTGTCGGCTAGGCGGCTGCTCGTGGTCCACCACTCCCCCACCCGCTCGTCACAGGCGCTCACCGACGCGGTCCTGGACGGCACCCGCGACGACGCGGTCCTGGGCGTCGAGGTGGTCGTGCGGCCCGCGCTGGAGGCCACCGCCGAGGACGTGCTGGCCGCGGCCGGCTACCTGCTCGGCACCACCGCGAACTTCGGCTACATGAGCGGAGCCCTCAAGCACTTCTTCGACTCGACGTTCCTTCAGGTCGGCGGCGCACTGTCCGGCACCGGTGCAGCCGACGACACGGCGGGCGGCACGTCGGGTCGGCCCTTCGGGCTCTACGTCCACGGCCGCTACGACACCGCCGGTGCGGTGCGGTCCGTGCTCTCGATCGTCGGCGCGCTCCAGTGGCGTCAGGTGGCGCTGCCCCTGGAGGTCCTCGGCGACGTCGACGACGCGGTGCTGGCCGACGGCTACGAGCTCGGTGGGACGCTCGCCGCGACCCTCACCCTGTAGCCGACCCGGCCGCCCGTGATGCGGGCCCAGCACCGGAAGGGCGACCGGCTCACCCGTTCCGCACAGCCTCGCGCAGGCTCAGGCGCGTTCCCGTCCTGACGACGCCGTTGCGATAGATCCGTCCGCTCAGGGAGACCAGGAACGGCACCGTCGCGACCGCGAGAAGCAGCGCGGCGAGGGTCTGCCAGACCGGGACCTCGCCCATCGCCAGGCGCATCGGCATCAGGGTGGGCGAGAACAGCGGCACCAGTGAGAGCCCGGCCACGACCGGGTTGCTCGGGGCGGTCGGCAGGATCGAGATGCCGACGACGTAGCCCACGACCAGCAGCATCGTCGGGATCGCCGTGACGCCGCCGACGTCCTCCTGGCGGGAGACCAGGGCGCCGAGACCCGCGAAGACCAGGGAGTACATCGTGAACCCGAGGACGAACCAGACCACCAGCCACGCGACAACGCTGATCGAGGTGGACAACGAGAGGCTCAAAGCCCCGGTGATCTGACCGGCGACCACTCCCGTCACCCCGACCGCGGCGACCTGGAGCAGGCCCACGAGCCCGATGCCCAGGACCTTGCCGGCCATCAGCTGCCACGGCCGGATGGTCGCCAGCAGCACCTCGACGACGCGCGTGGACTTCTCCTCGACGACGCCCTGCGCCACCGTCTGTCCCGTCGTCACCAGGGCGAGGTAGATGAGGATGCCGGCCACGCTCCCGACCGCGAGCCGCTGCGGGTCGAAGCTCGGCGACGGGCTGAGCGCGTCCACCTCGACCGAGGCCCCGCTGACGGCGGCCGCCACCTGGGTGGGATCGCCTCCCAGGCCGGTGATCTGCCGGGTCAGCGCCGACTGGCCAGCCGCGGCGGTCAGCGTCGACCTCAGCGTGTCGTCCAGCTTCTCGTCCACCACGACATCCATGCGCGAGCCGTGGGTGCCGAGGACGAGCACGTCGAGCTTGCCGGCGGACACCAGCGTGCGCCCGGCGCTCTCGCTGCGCACCCGTTGCGCGTCGACGGGCTCCCCCCGGCCGGTGGCGATGGCGCTGACATCGCGCATCACGGCGGCGGCGGAGTCGGTGTAGCCCACCTTCTTCTCGGAGTCGAGGGAGCTGACCAGCTGCATGACCACGGCGAAGGCGATGACGAGAAGCATCAAGGCGAGCGTGGTGATGCGGTAGGCCTTCGACCGAAGCCGGGTCCTGAGCTCACGCTCGGCGACCAGCCACACGGCCTGCCGGCTGCTCATCGCGCTCGTCGGGTTCATCGGGCAACTCACGCGTCCACCTTCCCGGCCGCCGGCTGACCTGCCGAGGTCTCGTCATCGTCGGCCACGCTCACCACGTGGCGGAAGAGCTCGGTGAGCGGCGGACGCCGACGGGCGAACTCGCGCACCGGGCCGGCCGCAAGGGCTGCCCGCAGCACCACCTGGTCATCGAGCCCCTCGTCCAGCTCGAGCAGCACCCGGCCGTTCTCCTCGCGGAGGAGCGAGGTGCCAGGAACCGTGCGACTCCAGGCGGGGTCTGCGTCGGGTACGTCGACCACGAGCTGCTCGTGGCCCGTTCCGCGGAGCTCGTCGACCGTGCCGCTGGCGACCATGATCCCGGCTCGCACGATCCCCACCCGGTCGGAGATCCGTTCGACGAGATCGAGCTGATGGCTGGAGAACAGCACCGGCACACCGGTGTCCGCCTGCTCGTGGAGCACCTCGCTCATCACCTCGACCGCGGTGGGGTCGAGCCCCGAGAAGGGCTCGTCGAGGATCAGCACCGCAGGGTCGTGGACCAGGGCGGACGCCAGCTGGACCCGTTGCTGGTTGCCGAGGCTCAGGGCCTGGATCTCGTCGTTCATCCGCGCGGCGACCCCCAGCCGCTCGGTCCACACCGCGGTGCGCTCCCGCGCGGCCTCGACGGAGAGCCCGTGCAGCCGGGCGAGGTAGACGAGCTGCTCCGCGACCCTCATCTTCGGGTAGAGGCCGCGTTCCTCCGGCATGTAGCCGATCCGGCGCCGGTTCTCGAACGTCACCGGGCTCCCGCGCCAGCGCACCTCGCCACTGTCGGCCAGCAGCACCCCGAGGGCGATCCGCATCGTCGTGGTCTTGCCGGCGCCGTTGCCGCCCACGAAGCCGAACACCTCACCGTGGCGGAGGTCGAAGGTCATGTCGTCGAGGGCGACCACCTCGCCGTAGCGCTTGGACAGGTGGCTGAACTCGAGGCCTGCTGCCGAGATGTCCGTCACGACCCCGACGCTAACGCTCCGCCGAAGGGGGTGTCACATCACCGCGACTCGGGCGGGTCGAGCAGGACTCGCCCGCTTGACAGCGGACTAGCGTGGGAGGGACCACGAATCGACGACGGACGAGGTGCCCCGGGATGCTGGCAGTGACCTATGACGAGTACGGCGACCCGTCGGTGCTGAAGGTGGCCGAGGTCCCCGAGCCCCACGCCGCCGGCGGCCAGGTCCGCATCGCGGTGCGCGCCGCGGGCGTCAACCCGATCGACTGGAAGGTCCGGTCGGGAGCGATGAGGGACATGATGCCAGTGACCTTCCCGATGGTCCCGGGTGGCGAGGCCGCCGGTGTCGTCGACGAGGTCGGTGACGGCGTCGACGGCGTGGCGGTCGGCGACGAGGTGTTCGGGCTGGGCTCGGCCACCTCCGCGCAGTTCGCGGTCCTCGACCACGTCGCGCACAAGCCGGCCGAGGTGAGCTGGGAGCAGGCCGCGGGGATGGCGACGGCTGCGGAGACGGCTCGCCGGGCACTCGACCTGCTGGACCTCTCCCCCGGCAAGACGCTGCTCATCGACGGCGCCGCGGGTGGCGTCGGCACCGCCGCGACCCAGCTCGCGGTCGCCGAGGGGGTGCAGGTGGTCGGCACGGCCGGCGGGCGGAACCAGGACTATCTCCGCTCGCTCGGCGCGGTCGCGACGACCTACGGTCCGGGGCTCGCGGACCGGGTCGCCGAGCTGGCCCCGGGCGGCGTGGACCGGGCGCTGGACGTGGCGGGCCAGGGCTCGCTCGCGGAGCTGGTGGCCCTCACCGGTTCACCGGACTCCGTGCTGACCATCGCGGACTTCTCCGCGGCCCAGCACGGGGTCCGGGTGACCACCGAGATGTCCGCCTTCGCCGGCCTGGAGCAGGCCGCCCGGCTGGCCCACGAGGGTCGCTATGTCGTCGCCGTCGACTCCGGCTACCCGTTCGCCGGCGCGGCCGAGGCCCACGCGCGCAGCGAGGCGGGTCACGTGACCGGCAAGATCGTGCTCACCGCACCCGCCGAGCAGGGCTGAGCGCCTCCCGGCGGTAGCATCGCGGCACCTGTCCCCGCGCCCGATCGAGGTCGTCCGTGCTGCGCACCGCGTGCATCGTCGTGCTGCTGCTCGTGCTCGGCGGCTGCACCGGGTCACGCTCCGCGTCGCCGTCCCCCGCGGCCGGCACGCAGTCTGGTCCGTCCGCGACCGTGAGCCGTGCCCCCGCCCCGCCCGCGCCCCCGCGACGCGGCGCCTGCTACCGGCTCACCGCCGGCCAGCTGGCCCGCCCGACGAACGGCTCACGGCCGGTCCCGTGCACCGGCGTGCACACCGCCCGCACGATCTTCGTCGGCCGGCTGGACACGGTCGTGGACGGTCACTCCGTCGCGGTCGACTCAGCAACGGTCCAGAGGCAGCTCTCGACCGCGTGCCCACGTCGGCTCGCGACGTACGTCGGGGGCTCGGCGGGCTCCCGTGACCTCTCGCGGTTCAACGTGGTCTGGTGGAGCCCGACGCTCGCCCAGTCCGACCGCGGCGCCGACTGGTTCCGCTGCGACCTGATCGCGTTCTCCGGGCCGAACACCCTGCTTCCCCTGCCGCGCAAGGGCTCCCTGCAAGGGGTGCTGGGTCGACCTGGCGCGCTGGGGACCTATGGCCTGTGCGGCACCGCGGCGCCCGGCACGGCGAGGTTCCAGCGGGTGATCTGCTCCCGCACGCACTCCTGGCGGGCGTTGACGACGATCCCGCTGGCCGGGTCGACCTACCCCGGGGTGAGGACGGTCCGGGCCGGCGGGGACGCTCGCTGCAAGGCGGCGGCCAAGGCCGTCGCCAGGAACACCTTGAAGTTCACCTACGGGTGGGAGTGGCCCACCGCGGACCAGTGGGCAGGCGGTCAGCACTACGGCTACTGCTGGGTGCCGGCCTGAGCCGACGGCGCTAGAACCCGAGCCGCCGCAGCTGCTTGGGGTCGCGCTGCCAGTCCTTGGCGATCTTGACGTGCAGGTCGAGGTAGACCGGGGTGCCGAGCAGCGCCTCGATCTGCTTGCGCGCGGCGGTGCCGACGTCGCGCAGCCGGCTGCCCTGGTGGCCGATCACGATGCCCTTCTGCGAGGACCGCTCGACGAACAGGTTGGCGTGGATCTCGAGCAGCGGCCTGTCCTTGCTGCGGCCCTCCTGGAGGCCCATCTCCTCGACGACGACCGCGATGGAGTGCGGGAGCTCGTCACGCACGCCCTCGAGCGCGGCCTCCCGGATCAGCTCCGCGACGATGGTCTCCTCGGGGGCGTCGGTGAGGTCACCCTCGGGATAGAGCGGCGGGCCCTGGGGCAGCTGGGCCACCAGCAGGTCGCAGAGCAGCTCCACCTGGTCCCCGGACTTCGCAGAGACCGGCACGATCTCCTGCCACACGGTGTCGGTCTCCTCGCCGAGCCGCGCGATCGACAAGAGATGCTCCGCGAGCTGCTGGGGGGTGGCGAGGTCGGTCTTGGTGGCGACCGCGAACTTGATGGTGCGGCGCACCTTGCCGAGCTCCTTGACCAGGAACCGGTCGCCGGGACCGACCTTCTCGTTGGCGGGGAAGCAGACGGCGACCACGTCGACCTCGCCCCAGGTGGAGGTCACGAGGTCGTTGAGCCGCTCACCGAGCAGGGTGCGCGGCCGGTGCAGTCCCGGGGTGTCCATCAGCACCAGCTGGGCGTCGGGCCGGTGCACGATCCCCCGA
This sequence comes from Nocardioidaceae bacterium, assembly GCA_040006355.1. Taxonomy (GTDB): domain Bacteria; phylum Actinomycetota; class Actinomycetes; order Propionibacteriales; family Nocardioidaceae; genus Nocardioides_B. The sequence goes on from JBDTXF010000019.1 coordinate 11,985, forward strand.
ACCACCGCCCGGGTGGTCTGCGGCTTGGAGGAGGTGATCGCCACCTTGGTCCCCACCAGCGCGTTGGTCAGCGTGGACTTGCCGGCGTTGGGCCGACCGACGAAGGACGCGAAACCGCTGCGGAACTCAGGCACGTCGTGATTGTCGCACCCGCCAGCGCCCCGGCCCTCCGGACGTCTGCTCAGCCGAGCCAGTCCGGCCGCAGCGGGAAGTGCGCCCGGCCGTTCTCGTCCGGCTTGACCGCGAGCACCTGGTGCAGCTGGATCTCGTTGCGCTCGAAGGACATCCGCGAGCCGGCCATGTAGATCCCCCACACCTTCGCGGTGCCCTCGCCGACCTCGCGCACGCACTCGTCCCAGTTCTCGACGAGGTTCTCGCACCAGCCCTTGAGGGTCAGCGCGTAGTGCTCACGAAGGTTCTCCTCGTGGCGGACCTCGAGGCCGAGGTTCTGGATCTCGGTGATGATCCGCCCCGAGCCGGTGAGCTCGCCGTCGGGGAACACATAGCGGTCGATGAACGCACCGGTGTCGGTGACCGAGTTGTCCGGTCGGGTGATGCAGTGGTTGAGCAGCCGGCCGCCCGGGACCAGCTTGTCGCGCATGAAGGCGAAGTACGGCGGGTAGTTCTTGACCCCGATGTGCTCGGTGAGGCCGATCGAGCTCACCGCGTCGAAGCCGGTGTCGCGCACGTCGCGGTAGTCGCTGAAGCGGACCTCGGCGACGTGGTCCAGGCCCTCGCGCTTGATGGCGTCCTGCGCCCAGGCCGCCTGCTCGCGCGAGAGCGTGACACCCACGACGGTGACGCCGAAGTGCCGGGCCGCGTGCCGGACCATCCCGCCCCAGCCGCTGCCGATGTCCAGCAGCCGCATGCCCGGCTTCAGCCCGAGCTTGCGGCAGACCAGGTCGTACTTCGCGAACTGCGCGTCCTCGAGCGAGGTCCCCTGCTCGGGGAACACCGCGCAGGTGTAGGTCATCGAGGTCCCCAGGACCAGCTCGTAGAAGCGGTTGGAGACGTCGTAGTGGTGGTGGATCGCGTCGGCGTCGCGGCCCTTGGAGTGGCGGAAGCCCTCCAGCAGGCGGCGCCACTTGGGCAGTGCCTCCTCCGGCGGCGGGGGCGGCGGCTTGAGGTAGCTCCAGCCGAGCCCGCGGACGATCTGGAACGCCTCGGCGGGCGGCGGGATCTTGAAGCCGGACTCGCGCGCCAGCAGGAGCACCGCCTCGTAGGGGTTGCCCGGATGCACGCCGCCCAGCGTGAGGTCACCCGAGACGTAGGCACGGGCCATCCCGAGGTCACCCGGAGCGGTGAGCAGGTAGGACAGCCCCCGCTCGTTCTCCAGGTGCACCTCGATCGGCGAGTCCGCAGGTCCGGCCGAGCTGCCGTCGTACGCCGTGAAGCGGAAGGGCACGCCACCCGGCATCAGCCGGGAGATCGCCTCACCGATCGTGATCGTGGGGACTGTGCGGTTCAGGGTGCTGGTCATCGACGATTCACCGCCTTCTCGTAGAGGTCTGTGAGCCTGTGGTCCGGGTCGGTCTGCTGCTTGACCCGGTGGAGGTTGGCGACGCCGTAGAGCCGGTCGAAGGTCTCCCGGTCGTAGTAGGCGTCGGAGTAGAGCGACTTGTGGCCGCCGAGCTCGGTCACCCGGGCCTCGATGGCCCGGTTCTGGTCACCGTCGGCGGCACCCGGCGCGATCGGCACCGTGCCCCAGAAGCCGATGTTGACGTAGGTCGCACCCTTCTCGAGCGGGTACGACGGCCAGGCGCGTGCCGCACGCAGGGGACAGAGCCAGACCGGTCGCATCCCCACATGGTCCTCGAACCAGGACAGGAAGTCGGGGACCTTGTCCACGGGGACCTCGATGTCCTGGATCACGCGCTCCCGCTGCGGGTTCCCCCGCAGCCGGTCGAGGCGGGACACGATCCCGAAGCGGGTGTCGAGGCCGACCAGGCGGTGGTAGACGTCGCTGCGCCGCCAGCGCCGTGGCCAGAGCCGGCGGATGCGGGGGTTCTGCAGGCCGAACGCGCCCGAGCACCAGAACCAGTCGGTGTCCCAGCGCCACAGGTAGTCATAGGTCGTCAGGGTGTCGGTCCCGCGGGCCTGCACCGAACGGAAGTAGAGGTCCTGGCCGGTGTAGTCCGAGGTGGACACGCTCGAGGCAGCGCGGCCGGTCGGGCCGGCCTCTCGCCAGGTCGCCAGCGTGAGGTAGGCCTCCCCCGGGGCGAACACGACGCCGTCGAGACCGTCCACCCGGATGCCGTCGTGCTCGCCGGCCTCGACGATCACGTCGAGGGTCTTCGCGAGGGTGTCGAGGTCCTCGAAGCGCAGGTGTCGCAGGTCGACGTAGGCCGGCACCCTCTCGAGCCGGATCCGGATGCGGGTGGCATAGCCCAAGGACCCGTAGGAGTTGGGGAACGCGTCGAACAGGTCCTCGCCGGGCCGGGTGGTGACCACCTCGCCTGCTCCGGTCAGCACGTCCATCTCGAGGACCGACTCGTGCGGGAGTCCGTTGCGGAACGACGTCGACTCGATGCCCAGGCCGGTCACTGCTCCGCCGAGGGTGATGCTGCGCAGCTGCGGGACGACGTAGGGGATGTAGCCGCGAGCCAGGGTGACGTCGACGAGGTCCTCGTAGGTGCACATGCCCTGCACGTCCGCGGTCGCCGCACCCGTCGCCGCGTCGACGTCCACCGCGACCACCCCGCCGAGGCCGGAGACGTCGAGCCCCGGCGTGGTCACCGCCGAGCGGGACCGGAACAGGTTCGACGTACGCTTCGCCAGCCGGACGGGTGCTCCCGCCGGGATCGCGTCGTACGACGCCCGCAACCGGGCCACCGCCTCGACGTGTGCGTCCCACCCCACCACATCGCTCACGGGAGGAACCTACCGACATCAGGTGCCGGGTCGATGTCGGGGTTGTCTGGTGAGACCACACAGTCCCCGGACCGGGCGCTCAGGAGTGCACGGCGGCAACGACGGTGCCGTCGGGCGCGGCGAGGTAGACCGGGACGCCGCCACCCGCCAGGTCCCGGACGACGGACAGGTCGGCCTCGTTCACCGACGCAGCGCCGCCGAGCACCACCACGGCCTCGAGGCCGCCCGCGCCGCTGGTGACCGCCATCGCCACGGCCACCTGCACCGCGGTGAGCGAGAGGGTGGGCAGCGCGACCGTCGCACCGGCGTAGGTGCGGCCGTCCTGGTCGCGGACGCAGGCACCCTCGAGAGCCTGGGTGCGGGCCCGGGCCGAGCGGGCCAGGGTGACCAGCTTGGCGTCCTCGGGGTCGGTCAGGGAGACAGTGGTCGGGTCAGCCGGCATGGTGCCCAGGGTAGGGCTCAGGGTAGGGCTCCGGATCGCGAGCGACCGCCCCCACCTCGCCCCCGGCGTCCAGGATGCTGACCAGGACGGTGCCGATGCGGTTGCGACGTCCGGCGGGTGTCTCGGCCTCGAACCGCAGACCGTGCGCCTCGACGACCGAGCCGGCGATCGGCACCCGGCCGAGGTGCTTGGCCATCAGGCCGCCGACGGTGTCCACGTCGTCGTCCTCGACGGCGACTCCGCTGATGTCCTCGAGGTCGTCGATGGGGTAGCGCGAGCTGACCCGGAAGTGCCCGCCCGCGAGGTGCTCGACGTCGACCCGGGCCACGTCGTACTCGTCGGTGATCTCGCCGACGATCTCCTCCA
>JBDTXF010000020.1:0-15459 GCA_040006355.1 Nocardioidaceae bacterium
CGCGAACGTCCCGGCGGGTGCCACCCCGACGCCGACGCCGCCCTCGCAGCCGCCGTCGCAGCAGGCCGGGATCATCTCGCCCTGCGCCGGCGCCCTGCACACGGTGAAGGTGACCGACCAGGCCTTCCTCGACGGCGGCGGCAGCCCCTTCGAGGGCCTGGACCGGCCCTCGTGCGCCGACAAGCTGGTGACGGTGCGCGGTGGCCAGACCACGGCACCCAACTTCAACCTGTTCACCGACGTCCCGCTCCCCACGCACTTCTGGGGCCTGACGATCAACGACCTCGGACTCACGCTGGACAAGCGCAGCATGCAGTACGGCGAGGCTTTGGGTCTCCCCAACGTCCCGATGGGTCTCTACGACTGGAGCGGGCGGCTGCTCGACACCACCCACACCGACTTCAACGGCTTCTACGAGGCCCTGGAGCCGTCCACCGACACCTTCAACTGCCCGGTGCCGGCCGGCCCCTGCCCGAACATGTACCGCTTCACGGGCAACGACCCCGGCTCGCAGGACCACCCCAACGCGGACTACAACCCGAGGTACCGGACCATCTCCACCAACTTCCAGGCCTGGCCCGGGCTCTACACGGTGACTGACACCGCACCGACGCAGGTCGCCACCACGGCGCTGACCCCCGGGTCGACCGCGGTGAACCTGACCCAGTGCGACCTCGGGTCCAGCTGGCCGCAGCTCTACGCGGTCGATCGGCCCTACGTCCGGCAGGGCACCCCGTCGGACACGAGGTCGGTCAAGATCAAGGGCGTCAACTTCGGGACCACCAAGGGCACGCTGAAGGTGGGCAGCACCACCCTGGCCGCCGCCGCGGTGACCGCCTGGACCGACACCTCCATCACCTTCACGGTGCCGGCGAGCGTGCCCCTGGGGGCGCAGACCGTCGCCATCACCCGGTCCGGCACCGGCGGGCTCAGCAGCGTGAACACGCTGACCCTCCAGGTGCTCGGCGCGGCCACGACCACGAACTCGGCCACCAACCCGAAGCTCGCGGAGGTCGGTCCCGGCAAGCAGTTCGGCACAGTGCAGGCGGCCCTCCAGGCAGCAAACCCGACCTCGACGAACAAGTTCTGGATGGTGGTCGTGTGGCCTGGCACGTCCACCAGCCTCAACCCGCAGGGTGAGTACAACGAGAACCTGATCGTCCATCACCGGGTCAAGATCCAGGGTGTCGGGCCGGGCGGCTTCAACGCCGACGGCAGCTACGTCCCCGGCTCCGTCATCGACGGCTCCGGCTTCAACCCCGACAACCCGAACGGCGCGGCCTGGCTCGCCCTGCTCAGTGGCCTGACCTACTCGGGTGACCCCGCGGTCCCGGACGCGGCCGTGATGACCGTGCTCGACGACCCGAGGAACTCGAACGCACCGGCGACCTACCCGGTCACCGTCGACGGCCTGCGGATCACCGGCGGGGCCCAGTCGGACTTCCCCACCAACGTCAACGAGATCACCGGCGGCTTCAAGACTCCCTACGGTGCGAACGGTGCCCTGGTCACCCAGGGCGGTGGGATCTACGTCCACAGCCATGTCGCGAACATGCAGGTCACCGACAACGTGATCCAGGGCAACGGCGGCTCCTACGGCGGAGGGGTCCGGGTCGGCACGCCCTACCGGGACGACAACCTCAACACCGGCTTCACCTTGGCCCGCAACCAGATCCGCGACAACGGCGGCACCAACCTCGCCGGCGGCGTCGGGATCTTCGCGGGCAGCGCCGGCTACCAGGTGAGCGACAACGCACTGTGCGGCAACTTCTCCGCGGAGTACGGCGGCGCGATCTCGGCCTTCGGCTACCAGACCAACACCGGTGGCACGATCCGCAACAACCGGATCTGGTTCAACTCCTCCTACGACGAGGGGGGTGCCGTGATGGTCGCCGGGGAGCTGCCGGCGACGACCACGGCCCTGTCCCAGGGCAGCGGCCCGGTGACGATCGACAAGAACGTCATCTCCGAGAACCTCGCCAACGACGACGGTGGCGGCATCCGGCTCCTCCAGGTCAGCGGGTCGCACATCAGCCGCGCGACCCCGGGGACGGTGACGATCACCAACAACACGGTGACCGAGAACATCTCGACGCACGAGGGTGGCGGCATCGCACTCGACGACGCGGCGTTCGTCGCCATCGTCGGCAACGCCGTCGCCGACAACCTGACCACCGCCTCCGCGGTGACCAGCGACGGGCTGCCGGCTCCGGCCGGGCTCTCCACCGCCCAGAACAGCGACCCGCTGCAGGCTCGATTGAAGAACGGAACCCTGTTCCCGAACTCCCAGACCCTGGCGGGCACCACGTTCAGCAAGCCGAACATCCTGGACGACGTGTTCTCCGACAACCGCGCTGGCTCGTTCAGTGGCGGCTGGGTGACCGGCATCGGTGGCACTCTGCCGGACGGCACCGCCAACGACGTCAACCACTGGGACATGGGCCTGGCCGACCACTCGGGCACGCTCTCGCCGGTCAGCTCGGTGATCCAGTCCACTGACGGGACCGACGGCGGCACCAACACGACCGTGAGCGACACCCCCGGGTTCAAGGACCCGAGCACGGTGTCGGTCGACGTCCTCGCCTCCCGCACCTACCCGGCGTTCCGGCAGTCGCTGATCATCGGGGAGCTGCTGCCCCCGACGCTCTCCAGCGACTACCACCTGACCGGTATCACGTCGCCGGCCTACGGCCGAGGCGCCGCGAACAGCACCACGGCCTGGGGTACCGGGTCGCCGGGCTGGAAGTACCAGGTGTCCGTGCCAGCCACCGACATCGATGGCGACAAGCGCCCCCAGGGAACGACCCGCACGCCCAGGTACGACGCGGGCTCGGACCAGCTGGTGCCTTAGAAGCCGGTGGCCGCAGAGGGGCGCCCCACCCCACCCCCCACCTCCTCTGCGGCCGCCCCCTCTCTCTCCTGATCTCCCCCGCCTCCTCACGACCGCACGGCTCATCACCCGCCCGACCACTCACAGCTCAGCTCGACCAACGGAGGTCACCATGACCGAGAAGTCCCACCCGGGCCCCCTGTCACGACGAGGGTTCCTCACCGGCAGCGCAGGCCTGGCCGGAGCCACCCTCCTCGGAACCAGGTTGGCCGCCGCTACGCCGGCGCGGCCCATCACCGCACTGCGCCAGACCGCTGCGGAGATCCACCCGAAGAAGACGCTGCACCTGGCCGGGACCGACGGATGGGTGTCGATGCCGAAGGGCGCCCCCGCGGACCCGCCCTTCTTCCCCGACTCGCTGGCCCCCTCGCCGTTCGACACCTACGTCTTCGGGTTCCGCGACGTCACGGGCCTCAGTGCCGCCCAGGTCGCGGCACAGCGGGGCAAGGCGCAGATCAGCGCGCCGATGCTCAGCTTCGACGAGGAGGACGACATCTTCATCACGTTGACCAACCTCGGCCTGCTGCAGCGACCCGACCTCTTCGACGGCCACACGCTCCACTGGCACGGCTTCGTCAACGCCGTCCCGCTCTTCGACGGAGTGCCCGAGCTGTCCCTCGCGGTGCCGGTCGGGAGGGACTTCACCTACTTCTACCGTCCCCACGACGCCGGCACCTACATGTACCACTGCCACTTCGAGGACGTGGAGCACGTGCAGATGGGCATGACCGGCATGGTCTTCGTGCGACCGAAGCAGAACCGGGCTCCGGTGAACGGGGACCGGCCCGGCACCAAGTACGCCTACAACGACGGCGACGGGTCGACCCGCTACGACCGCGAGTTCGCGTTCATGATCACCGAGCTGTGGTCGGCCGCCCACTACCGGGACGCCCACATCCAGGTCAACGACTGGACCGACTACGCGGCCAGCTTCTGGCTGCTCAACGGCCGGGGCTACCCCGACACCCTCGAGGCGAACGGCAACCCGCTGCTGACCAGCGCCGGCCGCCTGCAGTACCAGCCGATCTCCTCGCTGGTCACCTGCAACGAGGGGGAGAAGGTGCTGCTGCGGCTGTCCAGCCTGGGCTACCAGAACCACGTGATGTCGGTGGACAACATCGACCTGACCGTGGTGGCCAAGGACGGCTCGCTGCTGCGCGGCCGGGACCAGACGACGAACTACCTCACCACCAACGGTGTCGACGTCGGTCCCGGTGAGAGCCGGGACGTCATCTTCACTGCCCCCGCACCTGGGGAGTACCTGCTCTACGACCGCAACTACTCCTACCTCGACAACGGGGGCGGCCCGGGCTACGGCGGCATGATGACGAAGATCGTCGTCAAGGCCGCCGGAACCCTTCCTCCCCAGACCGTCGCGAACGCCTGAAGGACCGAGGAGACCCGATGAGACTCACTACTCACCTGTCCCAGCGACGCTACGGCGTCGCACTGCTGGCCGCGGCGCTGGCACTCGGCGGCCTCGTCGCCGGGTCCGGCGCCCAGGCAGCGACGTCGGAGGGCCTGCTGTGCAACACCGACGCCCACAACACGTTCTCCCTGACCGCGCGGGACGGCTACGTCTCCACCCCGGACGGCAACTCGATGTTCATGTGGGGCTACGGGATGAGCAGCGGCAAGTTCCAGCTGCCCGGTCCGGTGCTCTGTGTGACGTCGGGCGAGAAGGTCCGGGTGATCCTTCACAACACCCTGCCGGAAGCAACCTCCATCGTGTTCCCCGGCCAGACGGGGGTGCTCGCGGACGGCAAGCCGGCCCAGCCCCAGGTCACCGACACCGGATCGATGACCTCGATGGTGCAGTCGGCCGACGCCAAGGACAGCTCTGGTGAGGGCTCGGTGACCTACGAGTTCACCGCGGGCAGCCCGGGCACCTACCTGTACGAGTCGGGCACCGACGTGGACAAGCAGGTGCAGATGGGCCTGTACGGCGCCCTCGTGGTGCGCCCCGCCGGTCACCCGAACCAGGTGAACACGCGGTCCGACTCGAGCTTCAACCCGAGCCACGAGTACGTCTTCCTGCTCTCCGAGGTCGACCCGGACGTGCACCTCGCCGTCGAGCGGGGCGAGCCGGTGGACCAGAACAGCTACACCGCGCGGTACTTCATGATCAACGGCCGCAGCATGCCGGACACCCTGGCACCGAACAACGCCTCGTGGCTGCCCAGCCAGCCGTACGGCGCCCTGGTGCACATCAAGCCCTACGACGCGGCGACCAACCCGGAGCCCGCCGTGATCCGCTACCTCAACGCCGGCACGGTGAACTACCCGTTCCACCCGCACGGCAGCGATGAGCGGATAGTCAACAAGGACGGCCAGGCGCTCGCCGGGGCCCAGAATCAGGACCTGTCGTACCTGAAGTACGACATGGACGTCGAGCCGGGACAGTCGCTCGACGCCCTGATGGACTGGCGCGACGTGGAGAAGTGGAACCCGACCACCAACCCGATCCCGACGCAGATCCCGGCGATCACCGACCAGCTGCTGGTCGGGGCGGACACCTGGTTCAGCGAGAGCGGCTACCTCGGCCAGAAGAACGCGCTGCCGACCTACATCACCTCGAACAACGAATGCGGCGAGTACTACCACATCGCCCACAGCCACGCCCTGCAACAAGCCACCAACTACGGCGCAACCTTCGGAGGAATGATGACGGTCTTCCGCATCGATCCCCCCGCCGGCTGCCCGGCCAACTAGAGGACGCCGCGATGACCACCTCTCGTCCTTCACTCCAGCGCCACGGGCGCGGACTCGTCCGGGTCTCCCTGGCCGCCGTCCTGGCCGGGGCCGCCCTCACGGCCCTGCCGTCGACGGCGGGCGCAAGCGTCACCGTCACCGGTTCCGCGGCGCGAGCCTCCGCCCTGGCGTCCACGCAGCAGGCTGCCGTCGGCAAGCTCGCCCCGGACGGCTGCGTCCGCAGCGGCGGGACCGCCGCGTGCGACCTGTACGCCATGACCGGCACCACCCAGGTGCTCGGGACCTCCATACCGATCTGGGGCTTCTCGACCAGCGGGGCGACGGGTTCGGCCACCGCTCCCGGGGCCACCCTGGTGGTGAACGAGGGCGACACCGTCTCGGTGACGCTGCACAACCAGCTCCCGGAGAACGTGTCACTGGCGTTCCCCGGCCAGCCGGCCTCCGCCTTCACGGCCGGGCTCGCCGGTGCCACGACTGGCGCGTCCCCGTCGGGAACGGCGACGTACACCTTCAAGGCGAGCCGGCCCGGCACCTACCTCTACGAGGCCGGCCACACCCCCGACGGCACCCGACAGGTCGCCATGGGGCTGGCGGGTGCCCTCGTGGTGCTGGCGTCGGACGGCACCGCAGCCGGGCACAGCTATGACGACGACGCCGTGATGGTGCTCAGTGAGATCGACCCCGCGCTGAACGCCCACCCGACGACCTTCGACATGCGCGGCTTCAAGGCCCGCTACCGGCTGATCAACGGACGACCCTTCCCCACCACGTCCCCGGTCCCCACGGACCAGGGGCACACGGTGCTGCTGCGCTACGTCAACGCAGGCACCACCAGCCACACGATGGCCACCCTGGGTGCCACCCAGCTGAAGGTCGACGAGGACGGGCACAAGCTGGCCCAGGCCGAGCGCGAGGTCGTCGCCACGCTGGACTCCGGCATGACCACCGACACTCTGGTGACCATGCCCACCGGGCCCGAGACCAAGGTGACCCTGTTCGAGACGGGTAGCCATCTGGACAACAACGGCCAGACCGAGCTCGACCCGGGCCGGATCGCCACCGGGGGCATGCTCACCTTCCTCGACACGAATGCGCCCCCGCCGAGCGACGACCACGTCGGCCCGGTGTCCGCCCATGCGACGGCGTCCCCGAACCCGTCCAACGGCCGCTCCGACGTGACCGTGACCGCGGACTTCAACGACGTCAAGACCGGCGGCTCCGCCGTCGACGCCGCCGAGCTCACCGTGGACGATCCCACCGACCACGACGTGGCACCCGGCTCGGGACTGCCGATGACCGGCAGCTTCGGGAGCGTGTCGGTGACCGGGGCGACCGGCGTGATACCGGCCGTGCCCCTGCTCCCCGCCACCTGCGACAGCGCGCCCATCGCGCTCAGCTGCCTGTCGGCGGGCAAGCACATCGTGTACGTCCGCGGCCATGACGCCAACAACAACTGGGGTGTCGTCGGGTCCGTGGTGCTGAACCTGCCCAAGACCGGGCCGAGCACCACCAACGGATCGGTCGACGCACCGGTGACCAACGGCACATCGCCGCTGGCCGTCTCCGCGACCGGTGACGACACCGCTGCCGACGGCTCCATCGACCAGGCGGAGCTGTTCCTCGACACGGCAGGGGCGGACGGCACAGGCCTGAGCGTGGCCCAGAACATCGTCTCCTCCGTGGTCAGTGAGGACGCCCTCATCCCGACGGTGCCCCCGAGCGGGCAGTCCTGCCCGACCGCAGTCGCGCTGAGCTGCCTCACCCAGGGCACCCACCACGTCCTGGTGCACAGCCACGACACGCTCGGCCTGTGGGGCCCGGTCCTCGACATCCCGTTCGTCGTGGACACCACCGGCCCCGGCGTGGACGGTGCAGCGGTCTCGCCCAACCCGACCAACGCGGTGATCTCGAGCCCCGGCAACACCGGCTACCTCAAGATCTCAGCGCAGATCACGGACGTCGACTCCAGGCTGACCCGGGCCGAAGCCTTCTTCGCACCCTCGTCCGCCACCCCGAAGGCCGGCACCGGGCTGGCTCTCCTGGCAGTCGACGGCAAGTACGACAGCAGCACCGAGCCGGTCTACGGCCTGATCCCGCTGTCGCAGGTCAAGCCCAAGGCCGACGGCAGCTACCAGGTCTACGTCCGGTGCCGCGACGAGGCCGGCAACTGGGGTGACCTGTTCGCGGTGCCGGTGGTCGTCGACAAGACCGCTCCGGTGCTGGCCTCGCTGTCCGGGGCGCCGAACCCGACGAACGGAGCCGCGCTGCTCACGCTGTCGGCCCCGGTCACCAGGGACACCTCGTTCCAGACCGCCGAGTTCTGGACCGGCACCACCGACCCCGGGGTCGGCAAGGGGACCCGGGTCTCGGTCGCCTACGTCAGTGGCTCCGCGACGGCGATCGCTCCCCTGGCGGGCATCACGCCCGGCTCGGTGCGCTTCAACATGCGGGTCCAGGACATGGCCGGCAACTGGAGCAACGCGGTCAACACCACGGTCACGGTCTCGAAGCCGAACGCGATCTTCGCCGACACGTTCGACGGCGGCAACCTGAGCGCCTGGTCCGCCCGGACCAACACCGGGGGCGGCTCGATGACCACCTCGGCCGCGGCCGGCATCCCGCTCGGTGGCGCCAACCTCGGGCTCTCGGTCACCGGGTCGGGGACGCACTACGTCACCGACAACAGCCCAGCGGCGGAGACCGGCTACCACGCCAGCTTCGGGTTCTCGCCGAACACGTTCACCAGCGGGTCAGCGACCGCCGTGACGATCTTCACGGCGAGGACCACCACGGCGAGCGCGTTCACCGTGGACTACCGCAAGAACGCGGGCGTCAGCCAGGTGCGGGTCGTGATGAGCCGCAGCGGAGCCGCCGCGGTGACCGGCACCTGGGTCAACCTGGCCGCCGGTGCGCACAGCCTCCGCGTGGACTGGACCTCTGGACCGGCGACCGGGTCGGCCCAGGGTTCGCTGAGGCTGTCGGTGGACGGCACCTCGTCCTCCACGCTGAGCGGCAACACCAGCAGCCTGCGCATCGAGGCTGTGCGGCTGGGGCTGGTGGCAGGGATGACCGCCTCATCGACCGGGACGGGCTACTTCGACTCGTTCCAGTCCACCCGCAACACCCTGCCCTGACCGGTTGCCTGCGGAGGTCGCGTCCAGCGACCTCCGCAGGCGTCGGTCTCCTGCCCTCCCATCCATCTGCTCGCCACCACCACCCACATCTCACCCGGGGGGATCCGATGTCCCGCTTCACCATCGCACCGCACACCGTCAAGGCCAGGCTGGTCGTCAACCTGGTGCTCGCGCTCGTCATCGGGATGCTGGTGACTGTGCTCGTCATCGCGCACCGGAGCACCGCCCAGGCCGACGAGCGGGTCCCCCAGAGCTCCGTCGTGGAGGCGAAGACCGGGGTGCGGTTCTCCCGCGTCGCCGTCGTCGGCGACAAGGGCCTGGTCACCCTCTTCTACGTCGTCCTCGATCCCGAGCGGGCCACGGCCTTCCAGGCCGACCGGACCCACCCCCCGAGGCTGACCAGCGAGAGCCGCTCCGGTGGCACCCAGCGCGCCTCGATCATGCGGTCCGGACACTCGATGCGGGCTGGCCAGACCTACTATGTCGTCTACCAGAACACCGACGGCGCGATCCGCTCGGGCGAGAAGGTGAGCGTCTCCTACGACGGCGTGGTCCTGCACCACGTGCCGGTGCTGTGAGGCGCGTCAGCCGGACCCGACCCTCGACGAGTCGGGCACTGCGGGCGGTGCTGGTCGTGCTGGCCACGCTCTTCGCCGTGCTGGCGGCCACCTCGCCGGCCGACGCCCACGCCTACCTCGACCGCAGCAACCCCGGTGACGGCTCGACCCTGAGGACAGCACCACGCACCCTCAGACTCGAGTTCAGCGAGCACGTCGTCCTCAACGCCACGCACATCGAGATCGTCGACGGCGCCGGACGGCGGATCCCGGCCACCGGGCTGCGCCTGGTCACCGACGACCCTGGCGACACCGAGCAGCCCGCGGTCGTGATCGCACGACTCCCCCGCCACCTGCCTCCCAACACCTACCGCGTCAGCTGGGAGACGCTCTCGAGCGACGACCTCCACCGGACGGCGGGACTCCTCGTCTTCGGCATCGACCGCTCGGTCACCGCGAACGGGCCGTCCGAGTCCCTGCCGCGCCCCGGAGAGGCCGGCTTGAGGTCACTCGTCCTTCTCGGCATCGCGCTGGGTCTCGGCGGCGCCCTGGCCGGAGCCCTCCTGCGGCGCAGCGCCGACTCCGGGGTGTTCGCCCGGGCGGGGCGTCGAGCCGCGTCGGTGTCGGTGGCGGGCTCGGCCGGCGCCGCGGTCGTGGCAGTCGTGCTCCTGGGCTACCAGCTGGCCCCGGGAGGACTCGGTCTGCGCGACCTGCTGCACAGTGCCTACGGCGCCCGGTGGGTCGTGCGTGAGTCCGGGCTCCTCGCGCTGGGCCTGGCCGGTGTCGCAGCCCGCCGGAGCTGGTGGAGACGTGCGCGCCTGCTCCTGGTGGGCGGTGGCGCCGCTGCCTGCCTCGGCACTGCGCTCCTGGGCCACGCCGGCGCGGGGAGCACCCTGCGCCCGGCGCGCGTGCTCGCCACGACCGTCCACCTCGCCGCGGCCACGACCTGGGCAGGAGCGATCCTGGTCCTGGCCCTGGTGGTCGCGGTCCGTGGGTGGCGTGGCGACGCCAGCGGCTCGCAGGTGCGGGGGCTGCTTCGTGCCTTCGGTCTGCCGGCGGCCGCCTGCGTGAGCCTGATGGTGGTGACCGGCGTCTTCTTGGCCAGTGACGTGATCGGCTCCGCCGACGCGGCCCTGCGCACGTTCTACGGCCGGACCTTCCTTCTCAAGCTCACCCTGGCCGGCCTGGCGGGGCTGTTCGCTCTGGCCAACCACCGGCACGTCCGTGGTCGCTCCGACCTCGATGTTCCTCGTCGCACGGTCGGCGCAGAGGCCCTCCTGGCGCTCTGTGTCGTGGCGGTGACGGCCGTCCTCACCAGCGCGCAGCCCGCTGTGGAACCCCAGCTGGTGCGGAGCACGGTCGTCGCCGACGCGGGACCGGTGGACGGCCAGGTCAAGGACCTCCAGGAGGCGGTCAGCCTGCGCCCGAACCGACCGGGTCGCAACGTCGCCGTGGTCGACGTGTTCGACACCCGCCGGCCGGCCCCTGCCCCGATCGCCGCCGTCGAGGTCTCCGTGGGCGGCGCGACACCGGTCGCCGCCACGCCCCTGTCGGACGGGCACTGGTCGGCACCCGTGGTCGACCTGGTCGCCGGACGCACGACCGTGGAGACGATCGTGCACCGCCCCGGAGTCGGCGCAGTGCGTGCCGTCCGACCGTGGACCGTCGCCCAGGCGCCGTCGAGCACGCTGCCCGCAGTGATCTCGACCGATCCGATCGCCACGCCGTTGCGGCGGCTCGCGGCGCTGCTCGGCGCCGTGGGGCTGCTGGTGTGGACTGTGGCGCTGCGGCTGCGACGGCGACGGCGGGCTACCCTCGTGAGCGCGTGGGGTCCTACCCCTGATGCCGACCGCCCGGATCCACGGCCAGCTCAGGAGGATTCCCTGGTGAATTCACCTGATGATGGTCACGGTGGGTCTGGCGCTCTACGAGCTACTGAGGTGGACTAGAACCATGGGGGACCGATCGGTGCGACGACGCACCCGCCAGACCAGGACCGTCGTGGCGGTGGCCACTGTCTTCGCGCTCACGGGCCCGGCCTCGACGCTCGGGCACCTCGACGGGTCGCACCGGCCAGAGAGCATGAGCCTCTCCTCGTCCGAGAAGTCCGACGTCGCACGACAGCCGGCCGCCTCGCTCACCCGCGCCGGCGACTCGCCGCCGCTCGCACCCGCCCCGGCGGTGCACATCGGCCTCGTCAGCGACCCGGCCGGGCCGCGCCGCACCGCCGTCCCGAGCTCGGGCATCCCCGCCGTGCTGCTGTCCGCCTACCGGTCGGCAGCCGCCGGCGCTCCCGCTGCCTGCCACCTCCCGGTCAGCCTCCTCGCGGCGATCGGCGAGGTGGAGTCCGGGTCGCTGGCCGGGCGGACCCTCGACGCCCGGCACCGTACGTCGATCTTCGGCCCGGTCCTGGACGGACACGGTGTCTCCGCCGTCCCGGACACCGACCAGGGGCGCCTCGACGGCAACGCCACCTGGGACCGGGCAGTCGGCCCGATGCAGTTCATCCCCAGCACCTGGCGCCTGTTCGGCGTCGACGGCGACGGCGACGGGGTCGCCGACCCCCAGGACCTGGAGGACGCGTCCGCGTCGACCGCGGCGTACCTCTGCTACGGCGGACGGGACCTGCGCGATCCGGCGACCCTGGGATCGGCGATCTTGTCCTACAACCACTCGACGTCCTACGAACGCCTGGTGCTGACCTACCAGCGGCGCTACGCCGGCCTCGGCCTCGACCGCGGCGTGACCCTGTCCCGGCTGCCCGCTGTGGGCCAGGCGCTCGTGGCGACACCGGTCGCCGGGCTCGACGGCGGTTCGGCCGCCGGCCGCCGCCGGTCTGCCACGGTCCACCACGCCCGTCGCGCCACCCCGGCCCCAGCGTCCGCCAGGCCGTCCGCTCCGGTGCGGACACCGGCGGCCTCCCCCACCGCGACCGCGCACCCGACGCTCTCGCCCACGGCGAGCCCGACCGGCAGCCCCACGGCGAGCCCGACCGGCACCCCCACGGCGAGCCCGACCGTCCCGGCGAGCTGCCCGCCCACCCCGAGCCCGAGCGTGGCGCCCACGTCCCTGGCGACCCAGATGTCCAGCCCTGCACCGACCGGGCCGACGTCCGGCCCCACCACCGGCCCCACCACTGCCCCGACCTGCCCGCCGTGCGGGAGCACCCCCACCTCGACCGCGAGCCCTACTCCGACAGCCACCCCGACGACCGTGCCGGCCGCCACGCCGACCTGCGTGCCGGTCGACGGGGCGAGCCCTACAGCGGCCTCTCCATCGTCTGCGCCGTGAGCTCGAAGCCGCGCTGCGCCCAGGATGACCTCTCGCCCACGTCGCCGCCGGAGCGCGACAGGGTGAGTGTGGCGACGCCCAGGGCGCGGCACTCCTGCTCGACGGCCGCGAGCATCGACCGACCGTAGCCTCGGCGCCGCAGCTCCTCGTGCACGCGAAGCTCGTGACCGAAGCCGTGCACGCCGTCGGACCGGTGCTGCAGGTGCAGCCACGCCCGCCCCACGGCGACGTGGCCGTCGTACGCCGTCCAGAGCCGGTGCCCCCCGGTCGCCGGACCGTCCGGGAGGATCCGGTCCAGGTCGTCGGCGGCGTGGTCGGCCCGGAAGACGGCGTACTCGGCCGTGGTCATGTCGCGGAGCCCGACCCGCACGCCCTCGTCTGCCGGCTGCCCGGCGGGACCCAGCCGCCGGGTCATCGTGACCTCGGTGACGACGAAGCCCAGGCCCGCGTAGAGCCGCCTCGCCGCGACGTTGTGGCCGAAGACGTTCAGCCGCAGCACCGTGGCGCCCTCGGCGAGGGCCGCCGCCGCGACGGCCAGCATCGTGGCCCGACCGAGACCGCGGCCCCGTTCCGCGGCGAGGATCTCGATGTCCAGGACGTAGGCCTCGACCTCCGTCGGCAGCGCCCGCACCCACAGCCAGAGGTGACCGACGGTGTCGCCGTCTCCGTCCCTGACGGTCCACAGGTGGTGCCCGGCTGTGTCGAGGCCGTCCGGCAGCAGTGCGGAGAGCTCCCGACGCGCAGCGGCGAGGGCCTCTGGCTCAGCCTGCAGCCCCACGGCCACCTGCTGTGCGGTGAAGCCGCGCACCGAGTGCTCGGACCAGTCGGCGTGCTCCGCCGGGGTCATCGGGTCCAGGCGGACCTCGCCGGTCACGGAGGCGGACAGCCTCAGACGGGCTGCATGCTCTCGTCGAGGGTGAGCAGCGGGGAGTCGTGCAGGGCGGCGGCCAGCGCGTCGTTCTGTGCCTGCAGCCGCAGCACGTGCGCCTCCAGGTCGGTGATGTGCTGATGCAGCCGGCGGTTCGCAGCGGTGAGCTGGGCGACCTCGCGCGGGTCGGTGTTGCTCAGGTAGCCGAGGATGGCCTTGGCCATGGTGAGAGCCTCCGAGGGGGTAGAGAGGTGGTGGCGCGCCGTCTGGACGGCTGTGTGCAGCCGAGGGGACGGGTCTGAATTCCAGGTTCCCACTTTGCCCCGCGCCGGTCAATCCCGCGCCTGCGGGCTACCGTGGCGCCATGACCCGAGGCCTCGAGATCGCCGGCTGCCGCTCCCTGTGCGCCTGGGCGGAGACCCCCGAGCGGCTCGACGAGGAGCCGCTCTTCGCCTGCTCCGGCTGCGGCTCCGAGTGGGTGCCGAGCGAGCCGTGGACGCCGGTCGACTACACCGGCCTCGTGCCGGCCCCGGTCGCCGCGGCGCGTCGCACCCGCGGGCGTGGCTGACAGACCGGGCAGAAGTACGACGACCGGTTCATGAACGACACCCGGCTGATCGGCGTGCCGCACCGGTCGCAGGGGCGCCCCTCCTGACCGTAGGCGTGCAGCGACCGGTCGAAGTACCCGCTCTGGCCGTTGACGTTGACGTAGAGCGCGTCGAACGAGGTGCCGCCCTCGAGCAGCGCGGCGGCCATCACGGCACGCACCTCCTCCAGCACCCGGCGTACGTCGCTCACGCGCAGCCGGCTGCCGAGCCGGTCGCCGTGCAGGCGGGACCGCCACAGGGCCTCGTCGGCATAGATGTTGCCGACCCCGGAGACGACGGTCTGGTCCAGGAGGATCCGCTTGACGCCCGAGGCGCGGCGCCGGACGCGCTCGACGAAGAGGTCGTCGTCGAAGAGCGGGTCGAGCGGGTCGCGGGCGATGTGCGAGATCTCCGGCGGCAGGTCCGCTCCGCCGGCCGAGACCGACACCCCGCCGAACATCCGCTGGTCCACGAAGCGCAGCTCGAGGTGCTCCGAGCCGGGCACGTCGGCCAGGGTGAACCGCACGCGCAGGTGCCTCTCGTCCGGCGCGGTGGCCGGCTGGACCAGCATCTGACCGCTCATCCCGAGGTGCGCGACCAGGGCGTCCCCGCTGTCGAGGGGCAGCCAGAGATACTTGCCCCGACGGCAGGCGTCGAGGACCAGCCGACCCTCGAGCACCGCGGCGAAGTCCCCGGCACCGGCGAGGTGCCGTCGGACCGGACGGGGGTGCAGCACCTCGACCCGCTGCAACCGACGACCCACGACGTGGGACTCGAGGCCGCGCCGCACCACCTCGACCTCGGGCAGCTCAGGCACCCGCTCGCCCCGTCAGACGCCGGAGCTGTTGCCGTGGGTGGCGGCGATCGCGAGGTAGGCGGTCTCCGCAGCCTGCTGCTCGGCCTCCTTCTTGGAGCGGCCGGTGCCGTGGCCGTAGAGGTTCGCTCCCACCCGCACCTGGGCGGTGAAGGTCTTCTCGTGGTCCGGGCCCTCGTCCTCGATGACGTACTCCGGGACACCGAGGGTGTGCTCGGCCGAGAGCTCTTGCAGGCTGGTCTTCCAGTCGAGCCCGGCGCCGAGGCGCGCTGCGTTGTCCATCAGCGGGTCGAACAGGAGGTGGACCACGGCGGTCGACGCCTCGAAGCCGCCGCTGAGGTAGACCGCGCCGATCAGCGCCTCGACCGTGTCGGAGAGGATCGAGGACTTGTTGCGCCCGCCCGTGGACTCCTCGCCGCGGCCGAGCTTGATGTGCGTCCCCAGGCCGATCGCCCGAGCCACCTGGGCGAGCGCGCGGGCGTTCACGACCGCCGCCCGCAGCTTCGCCAGTCGACCCTCGGACAGGTCCGGATGGGTGCGGAACAAGGTGTCGGTGACCACCACGCCGAGCACCGAGTCGCCGAGGAACTCGAGCCGCTCGTTGGT
>JBDTXF010000021.1:0-15423 GCA_040006355.1 Nocardioidaceae bacterium
GACATCGTGCCGCAGACCGATCGCCAACCGGGTGTCATCGCTTGGTGCGATGTGACATGCCCGTCGACGTCCAGGTGCTCGAGCAGCCGGCGGCGGCCGTCGCCGCACTCGACCCCCAGCGCGCGGAGATCCTCGCGATGCTGGCGGAGCCAGGCTCGGCCACGACCGTCGCCCGCGCGCTCGGAATCCCCCGCCAGAAGGTGAACTACCACCTACGTCTGCTCGAGCATCACGGACTGGTGGAGCTCGTGGAGGAGCGGCCGCGGCGCGGACTGACCGAACGGGTGGTCCGGGCGACCGCCCGGGGATACGTCGTCTCACCCTCGGCGCTCGGGCCCAGCGGGGCGGACCCCGAGCGCACCGACCGGCTCTCGAGCCGCTACCTACTCGCCGTGGCCGCGCGCCTGATCAGCGAGGTCGGCCGTCTAGCCGCCAGGGCAGAGACCACCGGCAACAAGCTGGCCACCCTCACCCTCGACACCGAAGTCAGGTTCGCCTCGTCCGCCGAGCGCGCGGCATTCACCGCCGAGCTGGGCGACGCAATCACAACACTCGTCTCTCGCTACCACGACGAATCGGCGAGCGGGGGCCGCTGGCACCGCCTCGTGGTCGCCGCCCACCCCCGCCCCGCCCACGAGAGCTCCTCCCGACCAGGTCCGACAGGGGACAGACCATGACCGACGTCCCCCACTCCATCGAGCTCGAGATCGAAGTGCCCGGCACCCCCGAGGAGGTGTGGCGGGCCATCGCCACCGGCCCGGGCATCACCTCTTGGTACGTCCCCCACGAGGTCGAGGAGCGCGAAGGCGGCGCCGCCACGGCGTCCTTCGGGCCCGGCCCGGACATGCAGGTCCCGGGGCGGGTGGCCGTGTGGGAACCACCTCGTCGAGTGGTCTTCGATGCCGGGGACGGCGTGGGCGGGCTCGCCTTCGAGTGGCTGGTCGAGGCCCGCGACAGCAGCACCTGCATCGTCCGGCTGGTCAACAGCGGCTTCGGCGATGGGCAGTCCTGGGACGACCAGTACGACGACATGGTCGAGGGCTGGCGAATCTTCCTGCTCAACCTGCGCCTCCACCTGGAGCACTTCGCCGGGCGCACGGCCATGCCGGCCCTTCCGGCGGCAGTCTGGCCTCTCGACCCCGATCGGGCCTGGGACGAGCTCACCACCGCGCTCGCGATGCCCAAGACACCGGCCGTGGGCGACCGCCTCGAGCTCGACCCGGACGGCGGCGGGCGCCTCGCCGGACGCGTGGTCGACGTCGCCCCACGCCGCGTGGCGCTCCTGCTGGACGAGCCGGCTCCAGGCACGGCACTCGTCGTGGCCGAGGGTCACGGCGCGACCTGCGCGCTCTCGGTCTGGGCCTACCTGTACGACGAGGACCGCGACCGCCTGGCCGCGCAGCTGACGAGCGCCTGGCAGGGCTGGTTGGACGCGCGCGCTCCGGATGCCGAACAACCCGGCGGCGAGAGCTTGACTGCTCAGCAGTAAGCCGGAGGAGGTCGGCTCGTCGCATGGCGCCGGTAGCCGGTCGTCGATCGGAGCGGCCTTGATGGTTGGCAGATGAGCTTGAACTTGGGCCGCTCCCAGCTGGGCTGCCCTCCAAAAATTGGATTGACGCGGCGCGAGCGAGCCGGAGAATGGCGGTCATGGTGTGTGAGGTGATTGCCTTGGTCTTCAGCACACTTGAGCCAGAGCGTCTCGCCGGATTCTGGGGTGGTCTGCACGGCCAGGACGTCACTTTCGAACGGGGCGCTCCGTCACTGACGGCTCTTCCCTCGGTGGGGTTCGGTATCCGGTTCGTTGCTGGCGGCGGTGAGAAGTGGGGCCCCAACCAGATGCACCCCGACCTGAGACCGACCTCCATCCACGAGCAGGCGTCCGCGGTGCACCGTGCGCTTGAGCTTGGCGCACGGCACTTGGACGTCGGCCAGGGACCGGACGCGGAGCACGTCGTCCTTGCCGATCCCGACGGTAACGAGCTGTGCATACTTGAACCTGGAGGCACCTTCCTCGCCGGCTGCCCGTTCTTCAGCTCGTTGGCCGGCGACGGCCTGGCCGAGGTCGGCTACTTCTGGCGCGATGCACTGGCATGGGACTTGGTCTGGGACCAGGACGGCGAGACTGCGGTCCAGGCACCCATGGGAGGTCCCAAGATCACGTGGGGTGGCGAGCCTGTGAAGCCCAAGCTCGGCAGGAATCGGCTTCATCTCGACCTCGCGCCATCCGCCGAATCAACCCTCGACGCCGAAGTCGAGCGTCTGTTGGCACTCGGGGCCCGTCGCGCCGACGACGGCTGCGCGGACGGCGTGGGCATGGCCGACCCCGGGGGCAACGAGTTCTGCGTGGTGGGGTGACAGGCTCAGCAGTGGCCGGATCCGCGTACCTCGAGTTCGTCTGCGTGCGAAGTCACGCAAGGTCAACCGGTCGCAACGACCGGTGGCCATCTCGTTGCGCCGGCCCACCCCGACTGAGCACAGACCGACGACGACTGCGGTCGCCACAAGCGGATCGGCTTGCTGGATGCCGACCTTGGCATTTCCTGAGATGAATGCCCTTTCTTTGAGGCTCTCCATCCGGCTGACAACCTGGCGGCCGTGCGTGTCAAGAAGGTGGTCCGGTGAAGAACTGACTCGAGATATTGATGGTCCCGCACTCGGCGACTGGGATCGACGTGCCGGGATCGAGGGCGTCCAGGAGGTCCCATCCGCTCGTTCCTAGCGTGAGCCCGAGCGGATGCCCTGTGCGCGAGCCCCGGGCCCCGCGCCCGGATGCGTACGACGCGCCTCCGGCGTACGGCTTCGGCAAAGCGCGGACACGCGCTCGTCCTCCGGCACGTGCGTCGGTCGCAGGTGGAACTGGGACGCAGCGCGCGGCGAGATGCTCCGACTCGTGTCGGGCAGCACTCGATGAGCGTGGTGGTTGCTCGGGGGTGACCTACGGCGACGGCACCCCGGACGACCCGTGGCTGCTGAAGACACCGCCGCTCTCCTCGACGTACTCCGCCGGCGTGAAGAGACCGCAGACCCACCAGCGCTCGTGGTCCAGGTCGGCACCACCCGGCTCTCCTACCACCTCCGCGCGCTCGACGACCTACGCACCATGCTCAAGCAGCACGGCGACTGGATGCCGCTGGGCATCGCCGACGAGGCAAGCCGTCAAGAACGGAACAGTCGAGGCGTGGACCCGCGACCCGGGCAACCCGGTCGGTGGCTACTACGGGCTACGCAAGGGCTACCGCGGCCGCCTCGCCAACTACGTCACCCTCGTGCTCGAACGGCTCGGGTGGGCCGAGCGGGTGCATCACCCCCGCAACAGCCGCGTCCGCGCCACGGAGAGCCCGCATAGGTGCTTGATCGCGCGCGGCGTGCCGGTTGGCGATCGTCTGCCGCGCTGACCTCGGCTCGGTGATGTCCAATGCCAGGTCCTTCCGGAGCAGTGTGCCGGTGGCGTCGCCGAACTGGGCTGGGTGCTACTCGCGGCGGGCGGGTCACCTCGTCGTGTCGCACAACGGCGGGTTAGGCGGTGAGCGCGGCGGTGAGGGTTCGTGCGAGTTCGTGGATGAGGTCGTCTGCGGTTCGCTCGAAGGGAGCTGACTCGTCGGCAAGCAGTGCCCCGACGGTCCCGAAGACGCACCATCGAATCCGCCACGCGACGTCGCCGAACGGCAGTTGCGGCAGCACCGCCTCGATGTGCGGACGAAACGCGTCGGCGACGGGGGCGAAGTGGGCCGCAACCGTCGCGGCGACGAAGTCGCTGGGACGGGTGTAGATCGCGCCGATCAGGCGGGCGCGCCCGGGAGATTGCGCGTTCAGCGCATGTGCCGCTTCGATGTCGGGGCGGATCACAGCCTCGACGAGCTGGGACACCCGCGGCTGGCCGCTTGCCACCGCTTCATCGAGCAGGGCGAGTCGGCGCGCATTCAGCGGGACCAGAATGCGTTCGAGCACTGCGGTGGCGAGCGCTTCGCGGCTCCCGAAGTGGTAGTGGATCGCACCAGGATCCGCCCCCGCCTGACGCATGATCTTGCGGAGCGATCCGGACTCGATTCCAGCGCCGGCAAACTCGGCTTCGGCAGCGTCGAGAAGGGCGTCGACCCTCGGACTAGTCACGTTCGAGGATCTGCTTGAGAGCGGCGAGGTCCTTGCTGGTGGCGCGGCGCATCGCGATTCGGACGAAGGGAGCGACGAGCCGCGAGAATCCGCTCGGTGTGCCCCGGTTCCGGAGCGTCATTCGAGTGGTGCCGTCGGACATCGTCTCGTAGGCATAGCTGGTCTCCATCGGGAACGGCCCCTCAGCCGTGCGCATCACCAACGACCTAGGGGTGTGCTCGACGATCACGTACGTGTAGCGAAGCTCCCGACCTAGGAAACGGGCGACGAACGCAGCCTCGGTGCCGACCTGCAGGGGGCGGGGCGTCTGCCACACCACGTCGTGGATGTTCGCGTACCACTCGGGAGCATGGGTCGGATCGCTCGCGTAGTCCGCCACCACCTCGACAGGGCGTTGGATGACCTCCGTCACGCGGACGTCGATCCTTGGCGCTGCTGCAGATTCAGTCACTCGACTGAGTCTAGTCAGTCACACGACTGATTCGCAAACCTCCGCGGACGGCATGACGCGCCCGTCTCGGTCGCCGATCAGGGAAAGGCTTCCGGGGACGTCCGAGTGGCTCAAGCCGCTCGAGGGCGCTCGTTCCGCTGAGGATCCTGCTATGCACACTTCGCGGGTCCAGCGACGTCGAAAGCCCTCGCGATCGACTCGATGTCCTCTGGTCTGTCCTCCCGCGCGGTGACGCGCAGCACAGGTTGCCCGCCGTCGAGCAGGACGGTCCAGACCACGAACGCGCAACAATGCGCCTCAGCAGCAGCGAGCCCCTCACGTTCTTCCACAACACCCGGCCCGGGCTGAAACCGCACCTCAAGCTCGGGGCCGGTTCGCCGCGCAGTGGGCGTGGCACGTGCGCCGAGTTGTTTCCAGCGACACATGGGTTCGGCTCCGTCTTCCAGCCCGAGCGTGCACGCGACGGGGACATCAGCACGGTCAGGCGAGCCGTTGGCGTCCACATCATCACTTCAACCCGAGTCACGTCACTCAGGCCAGCTCCGCCGTCGCTGGTCGTCGGTGAAGGATCGAGGAGCGGGACGCGGCAGCGGGCGTCCGGCCTGGAGAGACTCGCGGGTAGGGTTTCCACTGTTGTGAAGAGGGACTCCCAAGTGGCGCTGGTCACCGTGGACCACATCGTGCTCGAGGCGCTCGTGTGGGCCGCGATCACCGATGCCACGGCCGACGAAGTGACTCCGCCGTTGACCGCGGGCCCAGGGTGGACGCCCATCCGGATCGCATGGCTGCGCGACTTCCATGGCGAACGCCGTGCCGGCCTGGACGGTCCGGCCAGGGAAGCCACCTGGGCGATCACCGTCGATCGGCAGGTCGTCGGCTCAGTGCGTCTTCGACGCACGGAGCGGCCCGGCATGCTGGAGACCGGGGTGTGGCTGACCCGAGGCGCCCGAGGGCATGGCGTCGGTCGCGTGGTCATGGGTGTGGCGCTGCGTGAGGCCGCTGCGCTGGGGTTCACCTCTGTGTGGGCGGGGACCACCGCGAGCAACGCCAGCGCGCTGACGGTGTTGGAGCGTCTTGGCTTCGACCTCACCCCAACCGATGATGGCCGCGGTGTCCACGCGCTCCTCGTCCTCAAGCCCCAGTCGTAGCGCCAGACCAGGACCGCTAGCGGGACGTTCCTCTAGACCGAATGACCTCGACGCCGACTTTCGGTCTGGGGATCGCCTCCCGGTGTCGCCGCAGTGCCAAGGTGGCTTCGTGACCGATGCTCACATGCACATTCGTCTGCGTGAGGCGGATGACATTCCCGTTCTCGCGGGCGCGCTGCTGCGACAGCAGGCCGAGACTCGCTATCCGTTCCGCGACCCGCTGCCGATCCCGGTCGAGGACTTCCTGCATGCCGGTGACGCAGTCAAGGGATGGATAGCTGAGTTGGACGATCAGCCCGTGGGGCATGTGTGTCGTACAACAGCGGTGCGAGGATTTCGCGAGGCCGGACTTGTCAACGAGATCTGCGCACGCGCCTATGGATGTCAATCGAGTGAGCTGACCTGGGTGAGCGCACTGTTCGTAGCAGCCGAGGCTCGGGGCCTCGGGCTTGGGCGTCAGCTGATGCGTGTCGTGGTCGACGACGCACGGAGCTGTGGATTGCACCTGTGTCTGGAAGTGCTCCCGAACCATCCAGCGGCGATGTCCCTCTACGCCGCGACAGGCTGGCAGACGGTGCACCGACTACGGCCCGAGTGGCTGCGCGCCGCTGCCGGCGACGAACCGCCCGACGTCCACGTCATGGTTCACCGGCCTGCAGGCTCAGGCGACCGGTGACCCCATCGGTGACCGGGACAGGTTGTCGATCGGGCAGCCAGCAGGCTCGCGGAACTCGCCTCGGGCCAGTGAGTTGGCGAGGCGGCGAATACTGGCTGTATGAAGGAATCGAGTGGAGGTTCCGACGCGGACGAGGGACGTCGCTGGCTGGGGGCCCTGCCCGCGGAGCTGGAGGGTCAGCGGAAGATGTCGGCTCGGCTGATCGATCTCTGAGTGGCGACACCGTCGGCAAGCTCGTTGTCCGTGGGCTGCTCAATGGGCCGCGGGGCTGCAGACGCGCTGTCCGACGTCGATGCCGCGCTGGGCGTCGTCGCTGCCCGCGGCAGACCGGGCGCAGATCAAGTGCAGAGCGTGGAACAGGCCGTGGTGGCCGCCTTCTCCGATGGGGACTCACTGGTCGGGGTGCTACGCGTCCAGGTCGGCCCACCGGACCGTTTCATCCGGCGAGTGTTCGCTCAGTTCCACGACGGTGTCCAGCTCGATCTGGCGATCATGGCCGAGACGGAGGTACGCCGTGGCCAAGCCGCCCCGGACTTCGTGTCGTTGTACCGCAGCACTCCGCCAGCCCAGGCACATGACCACCTCGGCAGTCCCGAGGTCGCACAGTTCCCCAAAGCTGACACGGTGACGACCGAGCAAATCTATGAGTGGACGTTTCTGGGGTGGTGCGCACTGGCCGACATGGACAAGTACCTGCACCGTCGATCCTTGTGGGAGGCTCACCACCGCCTACACCACGCACGAGACCGCGTGTGGGCGCTCTGGGCAGCCACCAACGGCGCCATCTACCCCTGGCACGGGCTTTCCCAGGTAGTGGACCAGGACCCGCAGGTCCTGCCACCGGGTATCGAAGCGACTGTCGCTGGACTGAACCACACCGACCTGCATCGTGCCGCACGTGCCACTGCTGACGTCCTCGCGCAGGTCAGCGAGCTGGCCTCAGCGAGACACAGCGCCTCGCTTCCGACAGGCATGGCGGACTACGTTACGGCGAGGCCAGATCTTGAGCCGGACAGAGTGTCGCGAGGTCAGTAGCGGATCCTCGATCCGGACGCGGCGTACGACTTCAGTCCACGTCCGCAAGTAGTGCGGCGATGGGCTCGATGTCTTTCGGTGACTCCGGTGGGGCGGTGACGCGCAGGACAGGTTGTTCATCCTCCTCAGTGACAGCCCAGCTGACGAACGCGCAGCACTCCTGTTCTTCAGTGACCAAAGCTTTCAATTCGTCCATCACCTCCGAGCCAGGCTGGTAGCGGACCTCAAGCTCGCCATCGGCGAGTTGGACCGTGGGGGCTGCCGCCTGGTGGAGGTGCTGCCAGCGTTGCAGTCGCGCTGGACCGTCATTGACGCCGAGCGTGCAGGCCACAGGCAGCTCGGCACCCGGAGCGACAGGCGAAAGATCCTCCATAGGACCCATTGGCCACCTTCGCGCGCTAGCCGTCAAGGCTTGCCACATGACGTTCGGAATGCGGGACGAAGTACTCCACCAGGTCGACCGCCGGCGGGCAACGCCGCACTTGGCCACCTCTGAGCAGCAAGCTGTCAGCGGGGCAGCCCGTCGGGACATAGCGCCCGGAGTCAGCTTTGTAGCAGCACCTGCTCCGAGACCATGTGAACCTGTCCAGGCAGCACCTCGTGGGTGGCACCGGGGATCGCGGCGGCCACTGTTCTCGCCACCCGGTGGAGTTCGTCAGGACTAGGCTCCCCGACGATGACGTGGACTGGTGGGGGCCAGGGCTCGCATCCGACGCCAACCTCGCATCACCGGCATCACCGGCAGAAATGCCGCGAAGACCCGCGGCATGCCGATACCGATGAGGAAATGCTGGATCGCGCACCCGTGCCGATCGCGGGCCAGCAGCACGTCCACCTCAGAGCGCAGACCAACGTACGTCGCGGCTTCGGTGTCGTCGGCCGCCCACGACGCGTCGTACAGCACGACGCGCTGCACCCGGTCGCCCAGACGATGGGCCGCGTGCATCGCGAGCACGGCGCCCGAGGAGTGTCCGTAGAGCAGGGCGCTGCCGCCCATTGCGTCGATGAGCGCCGAGATGTCCTCCACCTCTCGGTCCAGCGACCAGTGGCCGCTGTCGCCGGAGTCCCTGCGGTCGCGGCGGTCGTAGGTCAGGACGCGGAAGGCGCCGGACAGCACTTTCGCTCCAGACCGGATCGGTCTGAACGTGCGGCGGCAGATCGCCCCGGTCACGTACACCGGAGGTGGACCGTCGCCGTGGATCTCGCAAGCCAGGCTGGTGCCGTCGGCCGAGATGGTGGAGTGCCGGCGGTCGTGGTTGTAGAACCCGTAGCACCAGTCCAGCACAACAGCCTGGGCCTGGTCGACGGTCTTGAACTCCTGACGTGAGAGGACCTCCCACTCCAGGGACAGGGGTCTGTGCGCCGCCTGCGGCCCGCGTCGGGCAGCCCAAGGCCGGCCACCACAGACACTTGGAGGTGCTTCAGGGAGCCACAGGACCCGCTGCTCAACGGTTCTGAGGACGTCGAACCGTTCTACGAAGACGGTTGGGGGATAGGCGTGGCGGGCGATGGGTCATCGCGGTCCTTCTGCGGTGTGGGGTGGCGACGGGGTGGCCGCCGTCAGGCACGCAGGAGCATGGCGCGGAGCGCGTCGTTGATCTCCTCGGCCTGCGGGGCGGCGGTGGTACGCCACGCGACATGACCGTCAGGACGGACGAGCACAGCGCCGTCGTCGCCAACACCGTACAGCTCCGCCCATCGTCCGGTGGCGTCGATGAGGTCTGCGTCGTTCGTGCCGACGACGAAGGCGTCGAGTGCGACGCCGAGGGCGTTCGACGCCTGTTGGGCGGCGGCAACCCAGTCGCGACTGGGGGTCAGGACGACGAACCGCCCGTCGGACAGGTCGATGGTGGAGACTTCCGTCCCTCCCCTCTCCAGCCACACGTGGGGAGCTCGTGCGCCAGGTCGGGCGCTCGGACGGTACTCGCCGACCCCGGACGGTTCATCGGGGGTGCCATCGGGCAGGACCGCTGCGGAGACGTAGGTGTAGCCGAAGCTGAGACCGTCGAAGGAGAAGTGGTCTAGTTGTCCCGCAGCCGCCTCGCCGAGCCGCCGGCGGATTTCTTGGCCCTCGGGCTGTTCGATGGTGGCGAAACCCTCGGGGTCGCTGGTGAGGATGCCGGCCAGTCCGCTTTCGGCCATGGTCTTTGCGTTGCTCAGGCTGTTCTCAGTGTTGCGTTGGCCGACCGGCAGGCGCTCCATCTGGTAGGTGTCGAGCAGTTCCGGGCCGGCTTGACCGCGGAGCACGGCCTGTAGCTTCCAGGCGAGGTTGTGTGCATCTCCGATGCCGGTGTTCATCCCCATTCCCCCGGTGGGGGGCATCGTGTGCGCGGCGTCGCCCGCAAGGAAGATCCGGTCGGACCGGGTACTCGTGGCGACCGCGGCACGCATCCGCCACGGAAGGATGCTGCGGATGTCGATGTCGACCGAGGCGTCGCCGATGAGTCCGCGGACGATGGACTCGCAACGTTCCGGTGGGTAGTCCTCGAAGGCCTCCCGTTCGGAGTCGTAGGCGAACAGGAGGTGCCATCGCTGGTCGCCGTCGAGGGAGATGATGACGCCTTGTGCGTCGGGGTTGTAGAGCCAGTACAGCGCGTTCTTGTTGCCGTGGGTGAAGCGTGAGAGGTCCGCGTGGAAGTAGATGCCGAGTTGGGTGCCCAACGTGCCCGGGCCCTCCATATCGATGCCGAGGGACTCCCGCACCGCGCTACGCGGACCGTCCGCTGCTATGGCGTACTGCGCTGCCACTGTCTCGGTCGTGCCGTTCTCGTGGGTGAGCAGGGCGCTGACCCCGTCCGGTGAGCTCGCTAACCGGTCCAGCGTCCTACCGAAGTGCACGGTGACGCTGTCGAGGGCGCGGGCGGCCTCGAGGAGGATTGGTTCGAGCCGGTCCTGGGGCGTCGAGGACAGCGCCGCCGGCCCTTCGCCGTCGTGGCCCATCAGCCATTCGGCGTCCTCGCTGAACTCAATCCGGCCCAGCTCGATCCCAGCCATCCGGGTCATGAAGGACACACCTCCGAGGTAGGTGCGGGGCAGTCCTGCTTGGCGGACTCGGTCCTCGACGCCCCAGAGGCGAAACAGTTCCATCGTGCGACCGTTCTCCACGTGGCCCCTCGGGTGGGTCGAGGTCGTGGCGCGCCGCTCCACGACGAGGGTGCGGACGCCTAACCGGCCGAGGGCGATGGCGGCAGCCAAACCGGTCGGACCGGCGCCCACGACGAGCACCTCCGTGTCGGGTATATCTGTGTCGGGTATGTCGTCCGCTGCGCTCACGTTTCCTCCTCGAACCATGCAGGTGTGGGGTCGCTGTTGCTCGACTCACTCTTATCGCGCCGTCTCCACTTGTCCGACCAGATGTTATCAAATATTTCATATGACATGCAAGGGTTGTGGTGGGAGGGAGACTGGCACCTGCAGTCCACCGTGGGTGTCTGCCCGGGACCAGCGAAGAGGGTGCCGCTATCACGACCATCCTTGGCGACGAGCTTCAGACGCCCGGTTCGCTACCTGCACCTTCCGTGGCCCGCGATGTCCGCGATGTCCGCGATATCCGCGATATCCGCGATCCTGCGCCTCTCGGGCCCTACCTCACCGGCAAGCCCGTGGCCTCGTGCGGCAGTTCGTCGACGTGGTATGCCTCGAAGCCGATCAATGTCGCGTCTACACCCTGAGCTCGGGGAGCTTCTCGGACCTGAACCCCACGGTTGCTGACCTCGTCCAGCCCCCGGCTGCGATTGCACCCACTACCGGTAGATGCCGCCTTCGGCTATTCCGGAGGGCTAAGCCGTTGCTGGTGCCCGGCCCGCAGGGAACGGGATGACCTGTCGCCCGGTGCCGCTATCTGGTGGCCGCGAATGCGGGGGGATCCCTGCCTCGACCGAGCCGCCGTGGACGCAATGATCGACCAGGCGGCTCGGAACCGGGCGCCCGGTGACCTCATCGCCCACGTGGAGCTCGACCGCGCCCGGGACCAGGAGCAGCGGCGCGGGTCTGGCTCAGGGGCTGAACGCCTCCGGGCGAAGCTTGTGGGTCATGCGCAGCAGCTCAGCGAGCATCGCTGTTGCGGCGAGGTCACGACCCTCGTCAGGCAGGACATGGCCGTCCTCGCCGATAGCCTGGGCCGCGAAGGAAATGTTGACCGACTCGAAGACCGGCACCATCCGCAGGGTGGTGACCACCTGCTTGAGCTGTTGGATGGCGCGGGTGCCGGCGCCGATGCCGCCGTATCCGAGGAAGCCGACGGCCTTGTCTGCCCACTCGGTGTGCAGGTAGTCGATCGCGTTCTTGAGCACGGCGTTGTAGCCGTAGTTGTACTCCGGAGTGACGAAGACGAACGCATCGGCACCGGAGACCGACGCGCTCCAGTCCAGGGTGTGCTGGTGGAGGTACTTGCCCAGCCTCGGGTGGTGCGGTTCATCCAGGAACGGCAGGGCAACCTCGGCCAGGTCGACGTCCACCACCACGAAACCACTGTCTTGTCGCGCGAGTGCCGAGAACCACTGGGCGAATGCCGGGCCGATCCTGCCGGGCCTCGTGCTGGCGACGACGACCTGAAGGACGGGCTTGGGGCCGGGCATTCAGTCTTCTTCCTTCGAGTGAGCGGTCGCGTTCCGGCCGCCGGAGAGGGCGGAGGCGGCTAGGTCCTCGTTGTGTGCGAGGTGCTCGTCGAGGGCTCGGGCGGCGTTCTCGGGGTCGCGTTTGCGGAACTCCTCGATGAGCAGCTGGTGGGCTTCGCGCCGGCGCTCGTGCTCGTCGGGGTCGGGGTCGAGCAGCCCGAAGCCGATGCGGACGTAACGTTCGCCGGCACGCCAGAGCATCATCAGGATCCGTGAGTCCCAGGTCGAGGCGGCGGGGGCGAGCAGAGCCATGTGGAAGGCCCGGTGATCGTCGTAGATGTCGTCCATGCTGCGGTCGGCCCCACCGAACTCGGCTGCCGCCTGGAAGAGCCGATCGAGCTCATCCTCGGACAGGGCAGCACAGGAGCGACGCGCGAGGTCTGGTTCCAGCATCCGGCGTATGCGGTAGATGGCGTGGAACTCCTCGAGGTCCAGGGGGGCGACGGTGGCGCTGCGACCAGGCGGGTTGACGACCAGTCCCTCGCTTTCCAGCACGCGGAGCGCGTCGCGGACCGGGATGAAGCTGACGCCCAGCTGGTCGGCCAGCTTGCGTAAGGACAGGCTCTGACCTGGAGGGAGGGCTCCGGAGAGGATGGAGCGGCGCAGCTCGGTCGTCACCTGCTCGGAGAGAGAACGCGACTCGATGGGGCGCACCGTGTCCGGTGTTTGCGATGCCGTGGACACACCCACTCCTACCCGTCGTAAGCGGAGCCTACGAGGCAACGATATCAAGGATAGCGGCACCACCCACCCAGACTCGGACAACAACACTGCCCATCCTTGGCCTTGTGTTATCACATATCAGTGCTAGCGTGTATGGCACGTCACGCCGAGTCGAACAGCGAGTTCGACGGGTGAGAACAATGCGAGCAAGGGATGCAGATGCGACTGGCCACCGTCCGAGACCGGCTCTGCCTGGTAGACGAGCGGGGGGCCGTCGACGTCGAGAGCACCAGCAACGCAGTGTTCTCCTCCGATCCTCAGGCGGTCTTCGGGCGCTGGGCTGAGTTCGTCTCGTGGGTTGCTGAGGCGGGCGACCAGATCAGTGCCGCCACCTCCTCGTCGTACGGCGAGGAGGACCTCTCCGCGCCGGTTCCCTCACCACGGCAGGTCTTCGCCATCGGGCTGAACTACCGGGAGCACGCCGCCGAGGCCGGACTCACCCTGCCCGAGGGTCACCCGGTGGTCTTCGCCAAGTTCGCCTCGTCGATCGCCGGTCCCGGGGCTGTCGTTCAGCTTCCGTCGCAGGCCGTGGACTACGAGGCCGAGCTCGTCGTGGTCATCGGTCTGCGAGCGCACCGAGTCGGCAGGGGGGCCGCGTGGTCCCACGTCGCGGGCCTCACCATGGGTCAGGACCTGTCCGAGCGCGAAGTGCAGTTCCGCGGCCCCACTCCCCAGTTCTCGCTCGGGAAGTCCTACCCGGGGTTCTCACCGATCGGTCCGGTGCTCGCGACCCCGGACGAGTTCGCAGACCCCGACAACGTTGCACTCGGCTGCACTCTGAATGGCGAGGAGATGCAGACGGGACGCACCAACGACCTCGTATTCAGTGTCCCGGAGCTGATCGAGTCGCTCTCGGCGGTCGTGCCGCTGCTGCCGGGTGACCTCATCTTCACGGGCACCCCCGCCGGGATCGGCTGGGCCCGCGACCCTCGGGTCGTCCTCAAGCCGGGCGACACCCTGACCACCCATGCCGAGGTCATCGGCGCGATGACCACCACCTTCACCACCACCACCGCGTGACCCCCGGAGGCAAGGAGATACTCATGGCAAAGCCCAAGTTCGCCCACATCGTCTTCCAGACGGCCCAACCACAGGCGATGCGGGACTGGTACTGCACTGTGCTTGACGCGCACGTCGTCTACCAGGATGAGACTCTCAGCTTCTTGACCTTCGACGAGGAGCACCACCGCGTCGCCCTGTTGCACCCGCCCATCCCCATGGACGCCAAGACCGCGACCACCGCCGCGCTGCACCACTCGGCGTACACCTTCGAGAACATCGACGACCTGCTCGAGCGCTACACCATGCTGCGAGACCAGGGCATCACTCCTGCGGTGTGCGTGGCCCATGGCGTCACGACGTCGATGTACTACCAGGACCCGGACCGGAACTTCGTCGAGTTGCAGATCGACCGGTTCGAGCAGCCCGACGACGCCACGGGCTACATGAACGCTGCCGAGTACGCCGCCGACTCGGTTGGTCCGGCCTTCGACCCTGAGGAGCTGCTCGCCGCACGCACGGCTGGTGCTTCGGTGGAGGAGCTATCCGACCGTTCGTGGGCGCTGAAGGCCGAGCGGGCCAACCCGCTCGAGGTCCTCATGGGGGGCTGATCGGCCAGTGAACCCCGCCCGCCGTACGAGTCGGAGGTCGTCATGACCGCCTGGGAACCTGGAGTGACCACATGTCAGAAGCTGAGTGCCTGATCTGCTCGATGGAAGAGGCCAGCCCGTCCTCGCGCGTGTTCCTCGACGACCTCTGGGCAGCCGAGGTGGCTCCTGGCTACGAGGTGCCTGGGTGGTTCTTCCTCCGCGCCCGTCGTCACGCCGAGAAGCTGACCGGGCTCGACGACGCCGAGGTAGCCACCTTCGGCCGGCGCGCCCATGACCTGGTCAACGCCGTCGAACAGGTCACCGGCGCCCCTGCGGTCTATCTGCTCTCCTTCGGCGAGAGCTACCGCCACTTCCACGCACTGGTCGCCGCTCGAGGGGAGGAGATCCTGCCCGAGCAGCGCGGGGGAGCCCTGCTGGGGCTGCTCGCCGATGGTCGAGATCCGGTCTCCGCGCAGGCGCTGGTGCCTGCCGTGCGGGCGGCCTACGAGCAGATCGTTCGTGGCAGGGAGCCTGCCGAGGTCGGTTGACGCCGTGCGCCCGGTCACCACCGACAATCAACGGAAGTAGCAGATGAGCCCTACCACCGACCATTGCGGCTCCCCGGCGGAGACCTCCTACGATGCTGACGTCCTGCAGCTGATCTCCCAGCGGGTGCTGTGGCTTGCCGCGGCGATCGTGGACGCGGCCAACGCGGGGCGGCCCAATGACACCGGTGTCAAGGTGGGCGGACACCAGGCATCCAGCGCCTCCATGGTCGACATCATGGTGGCGCTCTGGTTCGCCGAGCTGACCAGTCTCGATCGCGTCTCGGTGAAGCCGCACGCCTCGCCCGTGCTGCACGCCATCAACTACCTGCTCGGTGACCTCGACGAGTCCTACCTGCCCACCCTGCGCGCCAAGGGCGGGCTGCAGTCCTACCCCTCACGGCTCAAGGACCCCGACACCGTCGACTTCTCGACCGGATCGGTCGGCATCGGTGCCACGGCCGCGCTATGGGCCGCGATGTCGCACCGCTACGTCGCGTCCCAGTTCCCGACCACGCCGCCCGCGGGCC
>JBDTXF010000022.1:0-14117 GCA_040006355.1 Nocardioidaceae bacterium
GGCAGGCGGTCCCACCTGGCCCGTCCTGGCCGGGGGCTCGGCGGGGGCGGCACCGGGCCGGCCGGGTCGAGGACCATGGTCACGACGGCTCCTGGCTCGCACGCTGGGCGCCACCGAGGCGCCACCAGCAGCGTGCGGCTGGGATCCTGAACCGGACATGAACGCGGGTCGGTCCTCGCGGCTTCAGGTTCCTGAC
Source organism: Nocardioidaceae bacterium (assembly GCA_040006355.1). GTDB lineage: Bacteria > Actinomycetota > Actinomycetes > Propionibacteriales > Nocardioidaceae > Nocardioides_B. The sequence goes on from JBDTXF010000022.1 coordinate 197, forward strand.
AGGTCGGCACGGCATCGTAGGTGGCACGAGCTGCTGGTCGTCGTACGCCGACGGTGCCCCAACCACACGCTGACGAGCGGAGGCGTGCGACGGCCAGCTGTCGGGTGGCGGTCAGGTGGCCGCACGTACGGTCACCATGGGTCGTCTACGGCCTCCGCCCACGAGGAGAGCACGTGATCGAGGCCCACGGCCTGACCAAGCGATACGGCGACACCACCGCCGTCGACGACCTGAGCTTCACCGTCCGGCCGGGGATCGTCACCGGCTTCCTCGGCCCCAACGGGGCCGGCAAGTCCACCACCATGCGGATGGTCATCGGCCTCGACGCCCCGACCTCCGGGTCGGTCACCGTCAACGGCAGGCAGTACGCCGAGCACGCCGCGCCGCTGCACGAGGTCGGCGCCATGCTCGAGGCCCGCGCGGTGCACACGGGACGGTCGGCGGAGAACCACCTGCGGGCGATGGCCGCGACCACCGGGATCAGTCGGCGCCGGGTCGCCGAGGTGATCGACATCGTCGGTCTGCGTGAGGTGGCGCGCAAGCGGGCCGGGGCCTTCTCGCTCGGCATGGGCCAGCGCCTCGGCATCGCCTCGGCGCTGCTGGGCGATCCGGCCACCGTGATGCTCGACGAGCCCATCAACGGTCTGGACCCCGAAGGCATCCTCTGGGTCCGGCACCTGCTGCGCGAGCTCGCCGCCGAGGGTCGCACCGTCTTCGTGTCCTCACACCTGATGAGCGAGATGGCCAAGACCGCCGACCACCTGGTCGTGGTCGGCCGGGGCCGGCTGATCCGGGACGTCTCCACCGCGGACTTCATCGCCAGCGCCTCCACCAACGCGGTGCGGGTCCGGACCCAGCAGCCGGACCAGCTCCGCGACCTGCTCGTCTCGGCGAGCACGAAGGTCACCCGGACGCCCGGGACCGCTGCCGACGAGCTGCTGGTCACCGGGCTCAGCAGCGACGAGATCGGCATCCGCGCGGCGGGGGCGCGCCTGACGCTGTTCGAGCTGACCCCGGTGCAGGCCTCGCTCGAGGAGGCCTTCATGGAGCTCACCCGGGACTCCGTGGAGTTCCGGGCCCCCGCACCGAGCGGACCCACCGAGCACGCAGACCAGGAGTCGGCCGCATGAGCAGCACACTCGCCCCCACCCGTGCGGACGGGCACCCGCCACAGGCATCCGACCGAGAGCGGGTCACCCTCGTGCGGGTGGTCCGCTCGGAGTGGATCAAGCTCCGCACCCTGCGCTCCAGCTGGGTGACCCTCCTGTCCGCCGTGCTGGCGCTGGTCGTCCTGGGGGCGGTGATCGGCTACAACACCGGCAGGCACTTCGCCGGTCTTGCTCCTGAGGACTCTGCCGCTTCCGGCCCGCTGCAGGGCTACTACCTGGGCCAGCTGCTGATGGGCGTGCTCGGCGTGCTGCTGGTGTCCGGTGAGTACAGCACCGGGATGGTCCGCTCCACCTTCGCCGCCGTGCCGCGTCGGCTGACCGTGCTGATCGCCAAGGCGCTGGTCTTCGGCGTGGTCGCCACGATCGCGATGGTGGCCAGCACCTTCGCCGCGTTCTTCGTCTCGCAGGCGTTCCTGTCCCACTACGGCCACCCGAGCTCGCTGGGTGACCCGGGCGTGCTGCGGGCCGTCATCGGCACCGGCGTCTACCTGGCCCTCATCGGGCTTCTGGGCGGCGCCATCGGCTGGATCGTGCGCAGCACCCCCGGCGGCATCGCGACCCTGGTCGGGCTGCTGCTGGTGGTCCCGGTGCTGCTCCAGGTGCTGCCCGGCAGCTGGGCCGCCGACGCCGCGAAGTACCTCCCCTCGGAGGCCGGCGCCTCCTTCGTGATGAGCGTCCGGCTGCCGGCCACGCTGGCCCCCTGGACCGGGCTCGGCGTCCTCCTCGGGTGGGTCGCGATCGCCTTCGCCGCCGCCGCCGTGCTGCTGCGCCGACGCGACATCTGAGACCGGGCGCCTGTTGGTTCAGGACAGGGTCAGGTCCATAGAGTTCAATGGGCCCGTGCAGTCCTCAGCATCTCGTGTCTCGTCCCTCGCCTGGAAGGGCGCGCTGGTGCTGGCGATCGCCGCGGGCGGGCTGTGGACGGCCACGCACGGCGTGGCGGGGGTCGCCTGGAAGGACGTGCTCACCGTGCTCCGCGGCGTGGCGCTCTCCCAGCTCGTCCTGCTCGCCGCCATCTGGCTCGGCGGGCTGGGGATCTACTCCATCGTCCTGAGCGCGGCGCTGCCCGGTCTCGGCGTACGCCGCAGCCTGCTGCTGAACCTGAGCGGCAGCGCCGTCGCCAACGTCGTGCCGCTCGGCGGCGCCGTGGCCACCGCGGTGAACTGGCGGATGGTGCGCACCTGGGGCCACTCGAACATCTCCTTCATCACCTTCTGCGTCCTGACCAACGCCCTGGACGTGACGACCAAGCTGGTGCTGCCGCTGGTCGCGGTGGCCACCTTCGTGGCCCTCTCGCTGCACGTCCCCACGGTGCTGTGGGTCGTCGCGTCCGCGTGCGCGGGTGTGCTGGTGCTCGCACTCGGCGTGCAGGCGGTCGTCCTGCGCCCCGGTCGGGAGGGTCGCCACATGGCGTCCAGCCGCAGCGCCGTCGCACTGGCCCGGCTCCGGGAGTCGGGGCGGCTGGTGCGGGACCTGCTCGGCGTGCACTGGGCACGGCTGCTGCCCGGCAGCGCCGGATACATCGCCGCACAGGTGGCGCTGATGTACTTCAGCCTGCGGGCCGTCGGCCTCGACGTCCCGGTGAGCGTGGTGCTGATGGCCGCGGCGATCGAGCGGCTGGGCACCCTCGTGCCGCTGACCCCCGGCGGCACCGGCGTCGCCGAGATCGGGACGGTCGCCTGGCTCGTCTTCAGCGGCCTCGACCCGGTCCTGGTGGTGGCCGGCGTGCTGCTCTACCGGGTGTTCCTGATCGCGATGGAGATCCCGGTGGGCGCCGTCCTGCTCGGTGGCTGGGCCTGGCTGCAGAGGCTGCCCGCGGCCCGCCCCGTGCCCCGGGTGACCGCATGAGGATCGTCCACGTCACCGACCACTACCAGCCCGTGCTGGGCGGGATCGAGACGCACGTCGAGGCACTCGCCGCCCATCAGGCCGCGCGCGGGGACGAGGTCACCGTCCTCACCTCCACCCCGGCCAGCGCCGACGGCCGGCACAGCCACGACGTGGGCCCGGTGCGGGTGCGGCGTGCCCGTTCGCTGCTCGACGGGCTCGGCACGGATCTGCGGGCCTTCGACGTCATCCATGTCCACGTGTCCGTGGTGGCCCCGTTCTCGGCGCCCGTGGCGGCATTCGCCGGCCGCCGCGGGCTGCCGACCGTGGTGACCGTGCACTCGCTGTGGAACGGCCTCGGGCCCGTCCCGGGGACGGCTGCCGCGCTCAGCGGCCTGCGGGGCGCCCCGGTGACCTGGACCGCGGTGAGCCGGACCGCGGCGCAGCAGCTCGCGCGGCGGCTGCCGCGCGGGACCCCGGTCCAGGTGCTGCCGAACGCCGTGTCGGTCTCTGCCCGGCCAAGGACCCCGCGGACCGGTGACGACGGCACCGTGCGCCTGGTCAGCACCATGCGCGTGGCCCGCCGCAAGCGTCCCCTCCAGCTGCTCGACCTGTTCGCCGGGCTGCACCGCTCGGTCGAGGTGCCGGTCACGCTCACCGTGGTGGGCGACGGTCCCCTGCGCCCCCGCTTCGAGCGTCGGGTCGCCCGGCTCGGCCTCCAGGACGCGGTCACCGTGACCGGCCGGGTGGACCCCGCCGACGTGCTCGCCCGGCTTGCCGAGGCCGACGTCTACGTCGCACCCGCCGTGCTGGAGTCCTTCGGGCTCGCTGCCCTGGAGGCGCGATGCGTCGGGCTGCCGGTCGTCGGCCACGCCGCCAGTGGGATGACCGACTTCGTCCGGCACGGCACCGAGGGACTGCTGTGCGGCTCGGACGCCGAGATGGTGCTCGCGCTGCGCGAGCTCGTCGTGGACCGCGACCTGCGACGGGCGATGTCCGAGCACAACCGGACGACGCCGTCCCCGTTGACCTGGTCGAGCGCGCTCGAGCGGCACGACACGACGTACGCCCACGCCTGCGCGACGGTCCGGGCTCGGGCGTCGAGGCTGCTGTCGGTCGGGGAGCGCTGAGCCATGCCCCCCACCGAGGCCCCGACTCCCGGCCGTCACGACCAGCGCTTCACGCTGGTGTCCTTCCACGCACACCCCGACGACGAGGCGCTGCTGACCGGAGGGACCCTCGCCCAGGCGGCCGCCGCAGGCCATCGGGTGGTGCTGGTGACCGCGACCTGCGGGGAGCGCGGTCTCGCCGGTCGGCGCGACGGCCAGGGCGCCACCCTCGCCCGGGTGCGGCTGGCCGAGCTCTCCGCGTCCGCTGCCGCGCTCGGCTGTGCGCGGGTGGTCACGCTGGGGTACGGCGACTCCGGGCTGGTCCCCGACCCCGACGACGGGGACGCGTTCGTGCACGTCGACCCTGGGACGGCGGCGCGCCTGCTGGCGGCCATCCTCACCGAGGAGCACGCCGACGTGCTGATGAGCTATGACCGCAACGGCGGCTACGGTCACCCGGACCACGTGCAGGTGCACCGCGTCGGACGGCTGGCCGCTGCGGCGGCCGGCACCCCGGTCCTGCTGGAGGCGACCGTGTCGGCCGGGCTGTTCCGGACGGTGCTCCGGGTGCTGCGTCTGGTCGGTCACGGCCTGGGCACGGCGCCGCTGGGCACCGAGGAGGTGTTCAGCGACCGTCGCGAGATCACCCACCGGGTCCGGGTCACCGACGTCCTGGCCGCCAAGCGCGCCGCGATGGGCGCCCACGGCTCCCAGCGCCGCGCCGAGGGTCAGGTGCGGGTGCTCGACCGCATGCTCCGCCTCCCGCTGCCGGTGTTCGGTCTCGCGTTCGGTCACGAGTGGTTCGTCGAGGCCGGCCGAGACCCAGCCATCAGGGAGGGCGATGTCTTCGCCACGCTCCGCTCGCGATGACCGCGACCGGCCCGACGACCACCGTGACGCGACCTACGCGCGCCGGTGGTCGGCACTGTGGTCGGTCGCCGTCGCGGTCGGCATCGGCATCGGCTCCCTCGAGTGGTCGCCGCTGACCGTCGTCCTGCTCGTGGCGATGAACTCCGTCTGCGCGGCCGTGGTCATGCTGCTGCTGCACCCCGCCGAGGGGCAGCGCTCCAGGCCGGTGCGCCGGCCCCGACGACCCGGCCCGCTCTCGCTCACCATCGGCGCCGGGCTGGCCGCCCTGTCGGCCGTCGCGACGGCATCTCCACCGCTGGCGCTGCTCGTCCTCCTGGTCGCGGTGCTCACCTCCCCCGTCGCGGTGCGCCTGGCGCGCCGGCTGCTGTTGCCGGACGGCCAGGTCCGGCCTCCCGGCCCGTCCAGGATCCCCGAGCCGAGCCCCTCCGAGAGCCTGCAGCCCACCATGCCGCTGGCGTCCGACCCGGGCGCCCTGGCCGACCCGGCCGACCTGAGTGACCACGACCTCTTCCGGTTGTGGCGGCGGACCTTCTGGGACCTGCTGCTCGAAGGTGAGAGGGTGCCGTCGTGGGAGATGGTCGAACTGCGGGCGAGGTGCCTCGAGGAGCTCGAGCGCCGCAACCCGGACGCGGTGCGGGCCTGGCTGGAGTCCGGCGCCCGGGCCTCGGGCGGTCCCGAGAAGTTCTGGCGCACCGGGCAGCGTCCCGACGACGCCAGCGCGGCCTCGTGAGCCGGTGGTCCGGCCCGGACGACAGCGCCGACGACAGCGACACCGGCCCCGAGGCACGGGACTGGACCTGGATCGCGCCCGTCTGGGTGCTGGTCGCCCTCTTCGTCGTGGTCACGACGGTGCGGTCGCGGATCGTCGGCATCCCCTTCCGGGACCCGCACGGGTCCGTCTTCAGCTCGCGCTTCGCCCTGTCGCTCGGGCTGTTCATGGTGCTGGCCGTCGGGGACGCCGCCGTGCGCACCGGGCGACGCGGGTGGACTGCTTCGAGGGCCGCCGGGGTGCTGGCCCGTCGCTGGACGCCCCGGCGGCTGGCTCTCGCGCTGTCCGCCCTGCTGGCCTACCACCTGGTCTACCTCTGCTACCACAACCTCAAGAGCTGGGATGCGTTCAACAGGGTCCGCGACGGCATGCTGCTGGACTGGGACCGCCGGCTCTTCTTCGGGCACACCCCGGCCCTGCTCCTGCACGACCTGCTCGGCCAGCACGTCGCGGCGTACGTCTTGATGGTGGTCTACGAGTCGTTCTCGACGGTGGTCTCGATCAGCGTCGTGGCGGCGGTCGTCCTCCCCCGCCGCACCCGGGACAGCTACGTCTTCATCGCCTCCGCGCTGTGGGTGTGGATCCTCGGCGTCGGCTCCTACTACCTGATCCCGTCGATCGGCCCCTTCCACTCGGCCCCCCAGGACTTCTCCGGGCTGCCCCACACCATGATCCAGTCGACCCAGGCGCGCTACATGGCCCAGCGGGCCAACCTCCTCGCGCACCCCCAGGCCCCCCATGCCTTCGCCCAGGTCTCGGCGTTCGCCAGCCTGCACGTCGGGCTGACCTGCTTCATCTTGCTGATGGCGCGCTACTTCCGGCTGCGGGTGGCGAGCGCCCTGATGAGCGTGTTCCTGGTCGCCACGATGGTCGCGACGGTCTACCTCGGCTGGCACTTCGCGGTCGACGACGTCGCCGGTGTCGCGGTCGCCGCTCTCGGCGTCCTGCTCGGTCGGACGATGATCTACCCGCCCCGCCCGCTGAGGGGTCACTCCCTCCCGGGAACACGCCGTCTCTCGAGGAGTCGGTGACCCCTCGGCGGAGGGACGACGGGGGTCAGAGCCCGAACGCCGCCTGCATGTCAGGAGCGGTGGCACCGTTGCGGAGCGGGGCGACGCCCAGCACCTGGGCGATGTAGCGGGTCAGCGAGTAGTGCGTCAGCGGTGTCGAGACGACCTTGCCGGACAGCCGCGGGGACAGCACCGTGGTGAGCACCTTGTTGCCCGACCGCTTGTCGTCCTCGTCGGCGGTCACCACCACGACCAGCCGCCCGGAGGTGAAGTCCGAGCTGGCCAGGACCGGCGCCAGGGTCGACCTCAAGAACCCGTCCGCGGTGGCGAGCGAGCAGTTGTGCGCGTCGTTGCAGAGGTTCGGGAACACGAAGCCGACGTTCGGGAGGGCATCGGCCTTCGCCGCAGCCGCGAACCCGCTGGTGGACTGGTCGTGCGACAGGCAGCGGACGTGGCTCGAGGAGTAGTAGGTCCACGGGTTGTGGCGCACGGCGTACAGCGGCGAGATCACCGGGAAGTCGTAGGGGTGACACGCGTGGGGGATGGACTGGGCATAGGTGCCGGCCGTCCCGCCGGAGTCGATCGCCTGGTCGAAGACGGACTTCGCGGTCCCGACCTCGGCGGCGTGGGCGGCCGGGCTGCGGTCGTCGGTGATCCCGAAGGTCGAGCCCCCCGAGATCGCGAGGTAGTTCGGCAGGCTCGGGTGCGAGATCGCGGACCAGTCCGTGGCGTAGCCGTACGTCTTCGCCAGCCCGAACAGGTAGGGCATCCCCGACTTCATCTGCGCGTAGGAGTGGTTCTCCTCCATCAGCACGAGCACCTTCGTGGGGTGCCCGGCGCGGACCGAGCCTGCCGCGGCGGGACGGGCGGTCGTGCCTGCGGAGCCACCCGAGCTGCTCGAGCCCCCTGGGGCGCCGGTGGTTGTCTGGGTGCCTCCGGACGCGCAGCCGGCAATGCTCAGCCCGACTGCCGTCGCCGTCGCGGCCGTGCCGACCCACCTACGGATGCGCATCCGATGTCCCCTTTGTCCGGTGAAGGACCTCTAGGGTCGCACAGCCGGCTGACCCCAGCCTGAACGGCTGCCGACGTCGGAGCCGCATCAGCGCTGTCGCCTGGCCCGTCCCGTGCGGAGACCGAGCAGCAGGGCACCGAGCAGGGAGCGCGGAGCCTGCCGGATCCGGCCACCGGCCACCGAGACCACGCCACCGGACCAGTCGGGGTCGGTGGGTGCCGGAGCCTGCGGATCGGCGTGCTCCTCGGTGCCCCGCGGGACCGGGTTCAGCGACCGTTCGAGAGCGTCCTGGAGATCCAGGAACTCGTGACCGTCGTCGGCGAGCTCCCGCTCCGCGTCGTGCTCGGAGCAGACCATGTCGTGCGACAGGCTCTCCACCAGCGGAGCCACGGTGCCGCGGGGCATGCCGGAGATGGCCGACACGATGAACCCGACCACTGCGACGGGCACCCACGGCAGGACGACCTGGGGGCGGCGCAGTCCCGCCGCGCGCGCGAACAGGCTGAGCAGCTCGGGGTAGGTCACCTGCCTGCTGCCACCGACGTCGTAGTGCCGGTTGCGCGGCTCGCCGCGCAACGCTCCCGCGATCAGGTGGACCACGTCCTGCACCGCGATCGGCTGCAGGGTGCGGCACATCCACCGCGGGATGGGCGTGATCGGCACGCGCTCGGTCATCCGGCGCAGCAGCTCGAACGAGGTCGACCCCGAGCCGATCACCATCGCCGCCCTGAGCACGGTCGCAGGCACCTCGGAATCCAAGAACACCTTCTCGACCTCGAGCCGAGAGCGGAGGTGGTCCGAGAGCCCGTCGTCGGGGATCAGTCCGGAGAGGTAGACGATGCGCTGCACGCCGTGCTTCTCGGCGGCGGCCGCCACGCTCTGCGCCGCCTCGCGGTCCTTGGTGACGAAGTCGCCCTCACCCATCGAGTGGACCAGATAGACCATGGCGTCGATCCCCTCGAGGGCCGAGGTCACGGTGTCCTCGTCCTCGATGTCGAACATCACCGTGGTCACGTCCGCGGACCACGCGAACTCCTCGACCGCACCCTCCTTGCGAGTGGCCGCGACCACGTCGTGACCCTCCTCCACCAGGGCGGGGACCACTCGGGACCCGACGTACCCGGTGGCGCCGGTGACCAGCACGCGCATGGTGAGGCTCGCTCTCTGTTGCTTGCAGGGTGTGCCCGGATTGCCCGGGGGGAGCTCGACACCCGCGGGCGAGTGGAGCCGGCCACGAGCCTAGCCCGGGCTGATGGCACGGGCGGACCGGGGAACCTCGCCGCCCGCCTCGACGCGGGGCTGCACCGTCGCGGTGCCGTCGGTGTCGAACCGGTAGACCTGGTAGCCGGTGACCAGCTTGGTCCGCCGGTCGAGGAAGACCACCGGGAACGACGCCTCCTGCTGCGGACTCGACCAGGGGGTGGAGAAGTGCCCGAAGGTCGGGCTGTCGATCGCGCCCCCGGACGTGTCGAGCTCCATCACCAGGGTCCAGGTGCCGTCGGAGTTCCAGACCACCCGTGGCTCGATGGACCGGTGCCAGTGCCCGTAGAAGACCGCAGACGCCGGCAGGTCCCGCACGTCGTCGGTGTGCTCGGTGCTCGGGCTGCCACGGTCCCGGAGGAACGTCGTCATGTCGTCGACCCCGAGGAAGGACGCCGCGGCGTACCCCTCGTGGACCAGCACCAGGTCGGGCTGTCCGGCGCGGGCCACGCCGTACAGCCGGGAGCCCATCTCGGCCTCCGTCTCCTTGCCGCGCAGTTGCGTCGCACCGAACAGCTCCGAGCGCGCCGGGTCACCGTCACCCAGCAGGGAGAAGCCGCCGACGTTGCGGTCGGCGCCGTCCAGCACGGTCATCCCGGCGTGCGCCATCTGACCCGCACTGATGTCGGACTCGTGGTTTCCGGTGACGGCCGCCACCGGCGCGTCGCCGGCGATCGCTGCCTCGTCCTCGATGCAGATGCCCTCGGCAGCCGTGCCGTTGGTGGTCAGGTCGCCGGTGATCGCGAGCAGCGAGAGCGCATCGGGACCGTAGCGCTCGCGGAGCAGCGCGGCGACCTTCGCCTGGAGGTGGATCATCGTGGTGTTGCAGTGCATGTCCGACTGCAGGAGGACCGCGCTCTCGCCGGGGCGGGGACCCGTCATCCGCCCTTCCTGGTGCGTCAGGTCCTGCGTCGCGGCCGCGCGGTAGTCCGCCTGCTGGCGCTCCTGCCGTCTGACCAGCGCCTGGGCCTTGGGCACCGCACCTCCCAGCAGCAGCCGGAGCACCGGGCTGTTGGTCGCGCTGCCGGCGACGACGGTGCCGTCGAGCGCCGACAGGGCGTAGGCGCGGCCCCCGGGCTGTGCCCCCGTCTCGGTCGGCCAGACGACGATGACCGACACGGCGAGGCTCGAGGCCAGCACCACGACCGCCGACGCCACCGTCCGTGGTGGCCACCGTCGCAGCGGGAGCGGTCGCCCCGACAGCAGGGACAGCGCGAACAGCGCCAGACCACCCAGCCCCGCCAGCGTCACCTCGGACAGCAGCAGCTGGCGACGGAACTCGCGGGCGAGCAGGTCGAGGTAGCCCTGGACGGCCGGGCCGGGGTCGTGGAAGAGGCCGGTGTAGAGCTCGAGCATCTGAGGGGTGACGTACGACGCGACGTCGCCGTCACCGGCCGCGGGGTCCCCGGGACCGTCCACGCTGGCCACCACGCCGAGTGGTCCTCGGGAGACCGGGATGCTCACGGAGCCGGCCACCCCCAGCCGGAGCTCGCTGTGGCCGGTGGTGGTGAAGGCGAACGTGGTGGGGGTGATGCCGACCGTCTCGTGCACCGTCGCGCGGGTCACCGCCCAGGCCACCGCGAGCGGCGCCGCCAGCACGCCGGCCAGGAGGACTGCCACGACCAGCCGGAGCGGCAGGGCCGGCGAGGGCTTCTCGTCCCCCGCGTCCGTGAGCGCCATGGGACGAGCCTGGCACACCCGGTGCCGGGTCCGCTGGGCAGCGTGGCGTCGGGTCGCGACGTCGATCGACCTCGATGTCGCCCGGACCGAACCAGGAGTCACACATGTTTCAGGCGGCGACGGGCACGGCATCGGGACGCGACGCCATGCTTGTTGAGAGGGCGTCGCGAGGTTGCAGACGTGCAGACCGCACCGCGTCGTGACTGGAGGAGGCGCAGGGGTTCAGCAGCGAGCCCCTGCGCCTCATTCTGTCCCGACGTCCACCCGTCCCGCGGTCCCCGATAGTCCGTGACGGAACGCAGGTTCTCGGGGCCCCAGAACCTGCATCCCGTCACGGACTATGCGCAGAAGAGGGGGTCGGGCCTCAGACGACGGGCGCGGAGGCGCTCCGGTTGGCCGCGTCCACGAGCTCGCGGGCGATGTCACGCAGCTTGATGTTGCCGGCCTGGGAGCTGCGGGTCAGGAATCCGAAGGCCCGCTCCTCGTCGAGGCCGTAGCGCTCCATCACGATCCCGATCGCCTGGCCGATCACCTGGCCGGTGCTGATCGCCGCCCGCAGCTCGTCCTCGGTGCGTGCCCTGCTCAGGGCCAGGGTCGCGTGGGTGGCGAAGAGCTCCGCGGTGTAGGCGGCGTCGGCCGGGAGCACGTCGTGGGTCACCGAGTAGAGGCTCAGGGCGCCGAGGACGCGCCCGCCGTCGACGAGCGCGATGCCGAGCTGCGAGCGCACACCCAGCCCCACGGCGAGCGGCAGGAACGCCGGCCAGCGCGGGTCCTCGACGGCGTGGTCGACCTGCAGCGTCCCGTGGCTCGCCATCGCCTGGACGACGGGTCCGTCGGCATGGGCGTGCTGCAGCGTGTCCAGGCGCCGGGCCAGGTCGTCATCGGCGGCGATCGTCTCCAGGGTGCCGTCCTCGCGTCGACGCGAGAGGGCGGCGTGGTCGATGCCGGGCACCGAGTCCCGGGCTGCGCGCACGATCCCGTCCAGCGTCTCGGCGAGGGTCACCGGGGTGCTCATGGTGCGGACGGCGGCGGCGAGCGCGTCCGCGACGTCGCGGCGTGGCATGGGTGCTCCAGAGGGTGCGCTCGGTCGAAGGGTTCGACAGGCGGGACGCTCGAGGGGACACGCGACGTCTGAGGGGACGCTTACAGTGTATGCCTGGCGTCCAGCACGCCGGTGCATTGAGGCGGAGCGGCGCACGGGCAAGGACCTTCGACCCTGGCAGCGACCCCCACCGGGCGCGCACCCTGGAGCCATGACGCCTGCACAGCCGACCGGGACGACCACTGAGCTCGACCTCGGCAGCGAGGTCTACTGCACCGACGGCGTGGGGGGGACGCTCGAGCGCGTGGTCATCGACCCGAGCATCGACACGCTGACCCACCTGATCGTGGCGCACCGCCACCCGCGCGAGCACCTGCTCCTGGTGCCGATGGAACTGGTCACCTCGACCGTGGGCGGGATCCGGCTGGCCTGCACGATCAAGGAGCTCACAGCGCTCGATCCGGCCGAGGAGACCCGCTTCGTGCCTGGCGCACCGAAGCCCTGGCACTACTTCCAGGACCAGATGGTGTCGTGGCCGTACTACGGCCTCGGGCTGCCCGGGCAGCGAGGCGCGCCCCACGGGTTGCAGGGCGCCACCTACGACAGCGTCCCCAAGGGTGATCTCGAGGTGCGTCGGGGCGACCGGGTGCACGCCGTCGACGGTGAGATCGGCACCATCCACGGATTCGTCGTCGACCCCCGTGACGACCGCGTCACCCACGTGCTGCTGGCCGAGGGCCACCTGTGGGGTGCCAAGCAGGTCACGATCCCGATCTCGCGCGTGAAGCCCGGCAGCCTCCACGGCGTCCAGGTCACCCTGACCCGGGACGAGATCCGTGATCTCCCCGCCATCGAGGTCGTCCACCGCCCATGGCCGGTCGACCTCCTCTGAGCGGTCGACCCCTCTGAGCGGTCGACCCCTCTGGGCGGTCGACCCCTCTGGGCGGTCGGCCCCCTCTCAACGATGGCCGTCGAGCCGCCCCAGCATCCGGTTGTACGCCGCGAGCGCCTCGTCGCTGTCGTCGACGTCGTCGTCGTCGCCGAAACCCTGCCGACCCGCGCCCTCGCCCACGTGGTCGCTCATCGAGCTGCGGCGTACGCCCTCCAGCCAGCTGCCGATCAGGTCCTCGCGGTCCGGGGCGGCGATGATCGCGATCACCAGCGACACCGCGAAGACCATCATCAGTCCGTCGCCGCCCACCCACATCAGCGCGCCTCCGGTGTTGATGTCGCTGACCGCGCTCGGCGCCCAGGACGGCCTGTTCCCGAGCATGCCCGGGAACAGGTCGTGGTCGGTCTGCATCAGCACGATGCCCACCACCGTGTCGGGCGTCATGGCGATCAGGAACAGACCGATCCGGAACAGCTGTGGCGGCTTCCAGCGGATCGGCTCGTTGCCGAGCAGCGGCAGGAGCAGGAGGTAGCCCGAGGACAGGTAGAGCGCCTGCTCGGCGGGGCCGAGCCAGGGGCTGGACATCATCTGGTCCATGAAGGAGGTCAGGTGGGTGGCGACGATGACGGTCGAGTAGTACCCCAGGCCGACCAGCGGGTGGGTGAGCACCGCGACCGGACCGGTCACCAGCACCCGCTCGACGACGCTGCGCGTGCGTCCCCGCGTCGCGGCGACCAGCACGGTCAGCGGGTGTCCGAGCACCAGCAGCGCCGGGACCACCATGATCAGCAGGAGGTGCTGGACCATGTGCACCCAGAACAAGGTGGTGGCATAGACCTCCAGCGCCGAGCTGAGGGTCCACACCAGCAGCGCCAGCCCGGCCACGAACGATCCGACGCGGACCGGGTGGACCGCCCGCGTGCCGGCCGCCTGTGCACGCCGCAGCCCCACGACGTACGCCACCAGCGTGACGAGCGCAAGGGCGTCCCAGACCGGGCGGACCTGCCAGGAGACCAGGAAGGCGTGCCAGTCCAGCGGCGGCAGCATCGGCATGTCGTGCACGCCTCAACCGTAGACCGGGACCGGCGCCGACCACGGGTCGGGTGACCACCGTCGCAGCCGCGCCTCAGGCCGTGTGGTGGACCTCCTGGAGCGCGTAGACCGGGGTGTCGATCCCCTCGAGGCGGGCCTTGAGCTGCAGGGCGAGGTAGAGCGAGTAGTGCCGCGACTGGTGCAGGTTGCCGCCGTGGAACCACAGCGCCTCCTGCTGGGTGGGCTTCC
>JBDTXF010000023.1:0-13989 GCA_040006355.1 Nocardioidaceae bacterium
CGGGGTGATGCCAGTTTCCCAGGCGCCCCTGGGAAACTGTCACTCGGTCGGGTCGAGCATCCGGCGCAGGAACTGCCGGGTGCGCTCCTGCTGAGGGTCGGTGATCACCGAAGGGCCACCACGCTCGGCGACGACACCGCCGTCGAGGAACAGGACCTGGTCGGCGACGTCGCGGGCGAAGCGGACCTCGTGGGTGACGATCAAGAGCGTCCAGCCCTGCCGGGCGAGGTCGCGGATCACGCCCAGGACCTCACCGACGAGCTCGGGGTCCAGGGCGGAGGTGGGCTCGTCGAAGAGCACCACCTCGGGCTTGAGCGCCAGTGCCCGGGCGATCCCGACGCGCTGCTGCTGACCGCCGGAGAGCTGGGTCGGGTAGCTGTCCTCGCGACCGGTGAGGCCCACCTGCTCAAGCAGCCGACGGGCGTCGCCGATCGCCTCGTCGAGGTCGCGCCTCTGCACCTGGACCGGCCCCTCGACGATGTTCTCCAGGACCGTCTTGTGCGGGAAGAGGTGGTGGGACTGGAAGACCATCCCGCTCTGCCCGCGCAGCGCCGCGAACCGCCGGCGCCGCTCGCGCCTGTCAGTGGGGAGGCTCCCGAAGTCGATGGTGACCTCCCCGATGGAGACCACACCCGCCTCCGGTGTCTCCAGGACGTTGAGGGACCGCAGGACAGTGGTCTTGCCCGACCCGGACGGTCCGAGCAGGACGGTCGCGGTGCCCTCGTCGGCCGTGAAGTCGACCCCGCGCAGGACGGGGGTGTCCCCGAAGGACTTGGTCAGTCCTCGGACGTCGATCAGCGTTCTCATGTGGCGAACCTCTCCAGCCTGCTCTCGAGCCGTCGTTGCACCAGCGACAGCAGGAAGCAGATCACCCAGAAGTACAGCGCCGCGAAGCTGTAGAGCGCGAGGAACTTCGTGCTCACCGACGCGGCGTTCTGGGCCTCGCGGAAGACCTCGGTGACCAGGACGACGGCCACCAGGGAGGTGTCCTTGACCAGCGAGAGCAGGGTGTTGGACAACGGGGGTACGGCGATCCGGAGCGCCTGCGGCAGGATGATCCGTCGCAGGCTCTGGGCATAGCCCATGCCGATCGTGGTCGCCGCCTCGAACTGGCCTCGGGGCACCGACAGGATCGAGGCCCGGATGATCTCCGCTGCGTAGCCGCCGACGTTGAGGCTCAACGCGAGGCACGCGGCCACGAACCCGGGCAGCTTGACCCCCACCTGCGGGAGCCCGTAGAACACGATGAACAGCTGCACCAGCAGGGGGGTGCCGCGGATCAACGAGATGTAGACGCGTGACGGCACAGTGAGCAGCCGGTTGCCGGAGAGCTGCGCGAGAGCCACCACCAGGGCGATCAGCAGCCCGACCGAGAAGCTGATCGCGGTCAGCGGGACGGTGCCCCTGATGACGCCACGCAGCATCGGGCCGGCGGTGTCCCGAAGGACGGTCCAGGTGCTGCGGTTGCCGTCGGAGGGCTTGACCGTCAGCGGCGAGCTCTTGGCGACCGACACATCCGCGCCGAAGTACTTCTTCGAGATCTTCACCAGGGTGCCGTCCTTGCGCAGCGTGGCCAGTGCGGCGTCCGCGCGGTCGCGCAGTGCGGCGTCGGACCTGCGGAACGTCAGCGCCTGCTTGCTCACCTCGCTGCCGGCGTTCCCGGTGATCTTGATCCTCGTGGACCTCGTCGAGGCGAGGTAGTCGAGGACCGCGATGTTGTCGTTGACGATCGCGTCCACCCGACCCTGCTGAAGCAGGGCGGCGGCCTCGGCGAAGCCCTCGACCGTCTGCACCTTCGCGCCTGCGTCCCTGGCGACCTTCGCCCAGTTGCTGGTCGAGGACTGCGCGGTGGTCTTGCCCCGGAGGTCCTTCAGGCTGGTGATGCCCTGTGTGCCCGTCGCCGTGACGATGACGCCGTGGGAGTAGGTGTAGGGCGTCGAGAACAGGTAGCCCGCCTGCCGCTCGGGGGTGATCGACACCTGGTTGGCGATCACGTCGATCCGGCTGGCGTCGAGCGCCGGGAAGATCGAGTCGAACGGCGACTGCACGAACCTCAGCCGCCACCGGGCCTTCGAGGCCACGGCCCGCATCACGTCGATGTCGTAGCCGGTCAGCTGGTTGGTCCGGGGGTCCTGGTAGGTGAACGGGGGATAGGTGCCCTCGGTACCGACCCGGACCACCGGGTCGGCCCTCCGGGCCGTCGGCTGCTCGGCCGACGCGGGTCCGGACAGCAGCGCGAGGAGTCCGAGGACGAGCGTGACCAGCACGCCCACGGCTCGGGTCCGTCTGCGCATCGGATCGGGCATGCGACCGGCCTCTCCTCGGGATGGGAGTCAGACTCTAGGGAGGCCGCCCCGGTCCCGGGTCGCGCGGGGGGAGGGTCGTCGTAGGCTGCCCTCATGACCGACCCCCATGACTTCCTCGCCGTCGATGGTCTCCTCGACCAGGACGAGCGTGACATCCGCGACACGGTCCGGTCCTTCGCCGAGGCCGAGCTCGCGCCGCACGTCTCGCAGTGGTACGACGAGGGCACGCTGCCCGACGACCTCGGTCCCACACTCGGCAAGCTGGGGCTGCTCGGCATGCACCTCGAGGGCTACGGCTGCGCCGGCATGTCCGCGACGGCGTACGGCGTGGCGTGCCGCGAGCTGGAGGCCGTCGACTCGGGCCTGCGGAGCTTCGTCTCCGTGCAGGGGTCGCTGGCGATGTTCGCGATCCACCACTGGGGCAGCGAGGAGCACAAGGACGAGTGGCTGCCGCGGATGGCGAGCGGGGAGGCGCTCGGCTGCTTCGGGCTCACCGAGGCCGACGCAGGCAGCGACCCCGCCTCGATGCGCACCCGGGCCCGGCGCGACGGTGAGGACTGGGTGCTCAACGGCGCGAAGATGTGGATCACCAACGGCACCCTCGCCGAGGTCGCGGTGGTCTGGGCCAAGGTCGACGACGGCGGGGCCGACGACGGCATCCGGGGCTTCGTGGTGCCCACCTCGACCCCCGGGTTCACCGCGACCAAGATCGGCCGCAAGCTCTCCCTGCGCGCGTCGGTGACCGCCGAGCTGTCCTTCGACGACCTGCGGCTGCCGGGCGACGCGGTGTTCCCGGAGGTGCGCGGCCTCAAGGGACCGCTGACCTGCCTCAACGAGGCCCGCTACGGCATCTTGTGGGGGGCGGTCGGCGCGGCGCGCGCGTGCTATGAGGAGGCGCTGTCCTACTCCTTGGAGCGGAGCACCTTCGGCAAGCCGCTCGCGGCCTTCCAGCTGACCCAGAAGAAGCTCGCCGAGATGGTGGTCGCGGTCAACAACGCCTCGCTCGCAGCGGTCCAGATCGGTCGGCTCAAGGATGCCGGCGAGCTGTCACCGGCACAGGTCAGCTTCGGCAAGATGGCCAACGTCCGCGCCGCGCTCGACGTGGCCCGCTCGGCCCGCAGCATCCTCGGTGGCGCCGGCATCACGCTGGACCACTCGGTGATGCGGCACATGAACAACCTGGAGACGGTGCTGACCTACGAGGGCACCGAGGAGATGCACATGCTGAGCATCGGCGCCGAGGTCACCGGCATCCGCGCCTTCCGCTGAGCCACCCGATGCGGGACCGTGTGCAGCATGGGCGACGGTGAGCGGGCGGACTGGCACGGGGTGGACGAGGGCTGGGGACGGAGAGCCGTCGACTTCGCGACGCTGAGCGAGCCGTCGAACTGCCGGGAGTACGTCGCACTGCACCAGCACCTGGCCGTCTCACCGGGTGACCGACTGCTCGACGTGGCCTGCGGCTCGGGCTTGGCCGTCGAGCTCGCGGCCGCTCGTGGCGCGAGCTGCGCGGGGATCGACGCCTCGTCCCGGCTCGTCGAGGTGGCCCGGGACCGCACGCCGCAGGCGGACCTGCGGGTGGGCGACATGCACGCGATGCCCTGGGACGACGGCTGCTTCGACGTGGTGACCAGCTTCCGCGGCATCTGGGGCACCACGCCGGACGCGCTGGCCGAGGTGCTGCGGGTGCTGGCTCCGGGAGGGCGGGTCGGCCTCACGGTGTGGGGCCACATCAAGGCCTCCCCCGGGGCGTGGGCGCTGCGGCCGTTCACGCTGGCGAGCCCGCCGAAGGTCGAGAACCAGGCGGCGATGGTCTCCCTGGGCCGCCCGGGGGTCGGCGAGGAGCTGCTCACCCGGACCGGGTTCGTCGAGGTGTCCCGGGTGCGGGTCCCGTTCGCCTGGGAGTTCGCCGACCCCGAGTCCTATGCCCGGGCGCTGGCGTCGACCGGACCGGCGTACGAAGCGATCCAGGCGGTCGGCGAGGAGGAGTTCACGGCGTTCGCCGTCGGCATCGCCGAGGAGCGGGTGCGCGACGGTCTTCCGCTGCGGGCGGAGATCGACGTGGTCGGCTACCTCGCCCACAAGCCCGTCGAGGTGTCGGTCGCCGGCAGCTTCCTGGCGCCCGCCAGGACCACACCGGAGGTGCAGCGGATGTATGACGAGGACCTGCACGACGTCGGCTAGGTGATGAATGCCTCGCGGCTGTGGGCCCATCAGCCTGAGTCCTTCGAGGCGCTGTTCGCGCTGATGGGGCAGGCCGCCCGCGGCGGGGCGCTGAGCTTCCGTCAGCGCGGCATCCTGGTGGCGGCGTGCGCCTCGGCGATGGGCGACTCCTACTGCGCGCTGGCCTGGGGCTCCAAGCTCGCCCAGGCGGCCGGCGCGGACCTCGCGGGGGCCGTGCTGCGCGGCGGGGACGAGGGGCTCGACGGGTCCGAGCGGGCACTGGCCACCTGGGCCCGGGCCGTCGCCCGCGACCCCAACGGCATCCGCGCCGCCGACGTGTCCCGGCTGGGCGAGGCGGGGCTCGACGACGCCCAGGTCGTCGCGGTCACGTTGTTCGTCGCGCTGAGGCTGGCGTTCTCGACCGTGAACGACGCTCTCGGTGCGGTCCCCGACGACGGCCTGCTCGAGGCGGCGCCGGCGCCGGTGCGCGACGCCGTCACCTTCGGGCGGCTGCCGCGGTCCTCAGCCTGAGCGTTGCGGGAGGACCATCCGCTCCACCTGGTCCGCGGTGTCCTCCCGCAGCGGTCGCGTCTCGTCGGTGCCGACGAAGCCGTAGCGCTCGTAGGACCGGCGCGCCGTGGGGTTCGCGGTGCTCACGTCGAGGTGCAGCCGCAGCGCGTGCCGGTCGGCCCACTGGCGCACGGCATCGAGCACGCGGTGGCCGACCTGCTGGCCACGCCACGACGGGTCGACCCACATCGCGACGACATGCAGGTGGCCCGGGAGGTCCTGGAACCCCGCGCCCATGCCGACCGGCGAGCCGTCGGCGAGCGCCAGCACGCTGACCGCCTCGGGGTCGGCGAGCCGACCCTGCCACAGGTCGGGGGTGAACCCCTGCTCGCGCTCGTACGTCGAGCCGAAGGCCGCCGGGCTCTCGCGCAGCGCACACAGCCGGATGTCGCGCCACAGCTCCCAGTCGTCGGAGCCGAGCTCTCGCACGTCGAGGGTCATCGCCCGGCAGCGCCGTCGGCGGCCTCGGCGATGCAGGCCGTGCCGACCCGGACGAACCCGACCCGCTCGTAGACACGTGCCACCGAGTCGTCCTGGGCGGAGAGGAACACGGTGTGCACTCCGCGAGCCCGGGCGTCCGCGGCCAGCGCGGCGGCCAGCCCGGCACCGGCACCGCGGCGGCGGGCCCTCGGCAGCACCGCGATGCCGGTGATCTCACTCGTCGCGCCGCGCGGTCCGTGCGAGCCGCCGCCGATCACGTCACCCCGGTCGTCGTACGCCCCGGCGACGGCCAGCAGACCCTCGCGCATCAGGGCGGGACGCCGTCCCGGCGAAGCCGGCTCGACCTCGTCGGTGCCGCCGAACGCGGCGTGCACGGCGGCGTGCACCGTGCCCAGGTCGTCGTCGGGGCCCAGCACCCGCACCATGAAGCCGTCGGCGCGGAGGTCGGCGACGTCGCCGAGCACCAGCAGCGGGCACTCCTCGACCCGGAGCCCGGAGGCCCGCGCCGCGGCGAGCAGCCCCGGCGTGGTGTCGTGCACCCACTCCATCGCCACCGGCACGCCGAGCTCACGCTGCCGGGCGCGGACCGCGTCGACGTCCGCCACCGTGACCTCACCGTCGAGGCCGAGCCGGGGCCGGGCGTAGTAGTCCCAGCCGTCCGCGTGGTCCTTGACGAAGAGCGTGAAGGGGCCGACCTCGTGGGTCGTCGCGCTCGCGCGCGGCACCGTGTCGTAGTACGTCTCGAGGATGGTGAGGATGTCGGTCACGCGACGAGCATGCCAGCGGCGGCCGCCGCCCGCACCGGGATCATGCGGTGACGTTGCCGATCCGCAGGTGGTTGCCGAAGGGGTCGCGCAGGCCCATGTCCCGTCCGTACCCCTGGTCGGTCGGTGGCTGGGTGATCTCGACGCCCTTCTCGAGGAGCTCCGCGTGCACGGCGTCGACGTCGTCGGTCTGGAAGCCGATCCAGCCTCCGGCAGCACCCTTGGCGACCAGCTCACGGACCTGCTCGGCGGTCTCGGGGTCGTGGGCCGGTGGGCCGGGCCGCTCCAGCAGGATCTCCCGGTCGTCGCCGGGGGCGCGGACCGTGAGCCAGCGCATGAAGCCGAGGTCGGCGTCGGTGCCGACCTCGAGACCGAGCACCCCGACGTAGAAGTCGAGGGCCTGGTCCTGGTCGAGGACGTAGATGGACGAGAGTCGCGGATGGCTGATCTTCATGCGCCGACGCTAGCCGTCGGCATCCCCGGACCGCTTCTCCGAAACCGGCGGATCCGCCCCGGGCCTACGACGTGCGTGGGTGAAGGTGCTGGGCCGGGTCCAGGCCATCATGAAGCAGCCCGGGACCGCCGGCAGGGGGCCGCGACGTGCGTAGTCCGACGGCGACTGCCCGACGACCTCGGAGAACAGCCGGCTGAAGGTGCCGAGACTCGTGAACCCGACCGCGATGCACACCTCGGTGACGTCGAGGTCGGCGGTGCGCAGCAGGAACATCGCCCGCTCGACCCGGCGACGCTGGAGGTAGCGGTGCGGGGTCTCGCCGAACACCGAGCGGAACGTCCGGATCAGGTGCCCGGGGGACAGGTGCGCCAGCCTCGCCAGCGCTGCGAGGTCGACGTCGTCGGCGTAGTCCCGGTCGAGGAGGTCGCGGACCCGCAGCATGTCGCGGTTGATCCGCTCGCGGGAGGCGCTCACGGGTGAGTCACGGGGTGTAGTGCACCCGGACCGCGTTGACCGCCTCCTCGACGACCTCGTCGAGCGGCGGCGTGACGTCCACGACGGCACCGGACTCGTCGTCACCGAGGTCCTCGAGGGTCTCGAACTGGGACCTGAGGAGCGCGGTCGGCATGAAGTGCTTGGTGCGGTGCTGCATCCGGGCCTCGAGGACCTCGAACGGCGCGTGCAGGTGCACGAAGAACACCGCCGCCGCATCGCGCAGCACATCTCGGTAGCTGCGCTTGAGGGCCGAGCAGGTGACCACGGTCGAGGTGCCTTCGAGGTCCTTGACCGCGATCAGCTCCGCGATGGCCAGCAGCCACGGCCAGCGGTCCTCGTCGGTGAGCGGGATGCCCTGGGTCATCTTCTCGATGTTGGCGCGCGGGTGCAGCTGGTCCCCCTCGATGAACTCGCAGCCGAGCTCCTCGGCGAGCTGCTCGCCGACGGTGGTCTTCCCGGTCGCCGACACCCCCATCACCACGACGTGCATCACCGGACGGCGAGAACCTGACATCTGCCCACCCAACCACGTCCCGCCGGGCGGGTGGGTGCCAGCGCTCGGGGAGTGCCCGGATATCCTCGGCGGACCAGCACCCGGGAGGAAGATCGTGGCCACACTCGTGTCGGAGCGCGTCGGGCAGTTCTTCGTGGACGGGGACCGCCTGGAGTACACCGAGTACGGCGCCGGCGACCGCTGGGTGGTGCTCGTCCACGGCCAGCTGATGCCGCGCCGGATGCACCAGCCGCTGGCGCGTGCGATCGCGGGCGAGGGCTTCCACGTGGTCACCGTCGACCTGCGCGGCCACGGGCGCTCGGACCGGCCGCTGGACCCGAAGGGCTACTCGATGACCGCCTTCGGTGAGCAGGTCCTCGCGCTGCTCGACCACCTCGGCATCGACCAGGCGGTGATCGGCGGCACCTCGCTCGGCTCGAACGTGTCGCTGGAGGTCGCCGACGTGGCGCCGCAGCGGGTGCGTGGCCTGATCCTGGAGATGCCGGTGCTCGACAACGCCCTCGAGGCCGGGTTGATGGCCTTCGGGCCGCTGATGTTCCTGGCCCGGTTCATGCCGCTCTCCATCATGCTCACCCGTCAGCTGGCGAAGGCGGTCCCGCGGGGCGTCGTACCGTTCTGGACGGGGGTCGCGCTGGACACCCTCGACCAGCGTGCGGCCCCGATGGCGGCCACCATCCACGGGATCTTCTTCGGCAGGATCGCCCCCTCCAGCAAGCGTCGACGCCAGATCAGGGTCCCCGCGCTGGTGATCGGCCACCCCCGCGACCCGATCCACCCGGCCGCCGACGCGGCGATGCTGGCCGAGGAGATGCCCCACGCCCGGTTCGTGGCCGCCCAGAGCATCCTCGAGTGGCGGGCCCGGCCGGACCGGCTGACCGCCGAGGCGGTCGCGTTCGCCGCCGACTGCTGGTCGGTCGCCGAGGCCGGTCTGCGCGCCACCTGATCCTGAGGCGGCCTGAGGCGGCCTGAGGGGGGACAATAGGCCTGTGGGGCTCTACCGTGACGAGGCGATCGTGCTGCGCACCCAGAAGCTGGGTGAGGCGGATCGCATCATCACGCTCCTGACCAGGGAGTCCGGGCGGGTCCGCGCGGTGGCCAAGGGCGTACGCCGGACCTCCTCCCGCTTCGGCTCGCGGCTCGAGCCGTTCACCCACGTCGACCTCCAGATCGCCGAGGGCCGCTCGCTCGACACGGTCACCCAGGCCGAGACGCTCGACCCGTTCGCGAGCCGGATGGGCGCCGACTACGCCCGCTACACCGCTGGCACGGTGATGCTCGAGACCGCCGAGCGGCTGGTCGTCGAGGAGAAGGAGCCGGCGCTCCAGCAGTTCCTGCTGCTCGTGGGCGCCCTGCGCGCGATGTGCGAGCTCGGACGCGACCCCGGCGCCGTTCTGGACTCGTTCCTGCTGCGGTCGCTCGCCGTCGCGGGCTACGCCGCCACCTTCGAGGCGTGCGCGCGCTGCGGGCTGGTGGGTCAGCACCGCGCGTTCAGCCCGGCCGCCGGCGGGATGCTGTGCTCCACGTGCCGGGTCCCGGGGACCGCGAGCCCCTCCCCGGAGACCGTCGTGGTGCTCGGCGCGCTGCTCGCCGGCGACTGGCCGGTCGTCGAGGCCGGCGAGCCGCGACATCGCCGGGAGGCGACCAGCCTGGTCGCGGCGTACCTCCAGTGGCACCTCGAGCGCGGGCTCAAGTCGCTCGCGCACCTGGCCCGCTGAGGTCCTACTCGAGCAGCTGGTCCAGCGAGAGGTTGAACGCCTGCAGCAGCCGCGCGAAGTCCTTGACGTCACCCTCGGACCAGCTCGACAGCGCCCTCTCCAGCCGGACCCGGCGGTGCGAGCGGGTCTGGTCGAGCACCGAACGGCCGGCCGGGCTGAGGTCGAGGATCGACGCGCGCCGGTCGGTCGGGTCGGTCTGCCGGGCGGCGAGGCCGGTCTCCTCGAGCGCCTGGACCTGGCGGGTGATCGTCGAGGGGTCCAGCCCGAACGAGCTGGCCAGCGCGCCGAGGCGCTGCGGTCCCTCGTCCGCGAGCTTGCACATGATGCCGTAGGCGGACCGCTCCACGTTCAGCTCCCCGTCGCTGGTCGACAGGTGGATGCGCTGCGCCCGTCGCAGCAGCACCGTCATCTGCTGCTCGATCTGCTTGTTGGCCGTATCCATCCGACTGCCCTCCCCATCCGCCTCCCCCGGGGCGCTCACCGGTCGTGTTGGATGCAGTCTAGGGGGCGGTCCATGAGCGCCCGGAGGTCTGGTGCGTCGCAGCGCCGCACCTGGCTGTCCCCGCCGAAAGGAGCAACCGTGCCCCGCAGGAGCCCTCGCCGTGAGGTGCGCCGACCCACCCCGCACGCCTCGGGGGCCAGGCCGCCGCAGCTGCCTCCCGAGCTGGTGCCCCGTCACGTCGCGATCGTGATGGACGGCAACGGCCGGTGGGCCAAGCAGCGTGGCCTGTCCCGCACCGAGGGGCACGAGCGCGGTGAGCACTCGCTGTTCGACGTCGTCGAGGGCGCCATCGAGATCGGCGTGCGGGCGGTCTCCGCCTACGCCTTCTCCACCGAGAACTGGTCGCGCTCGCCCGACGAGGTGCGCTTCTTGATGGGCTTCAACCGTGACGTGATCCGGCGCCGCCGCGACGAGATGCACGAGCTCGGCGTCCGCGTGCGCTGGG
The DNA here is from genome assembly GCA_040006355.1 of Nocardioidaceae bacterium. Lineage (GTDB taxonomy): Bacteria > Actinomycetota > Actinomycetes > Propionibacteriales > Nocardioidaceae > Nocardioides_B. The sequence goes on from JBDTXF010000023.1 coordinate 10,370, forward strand.
CCGGCCGGGCGCCGCGACTGTGGCGCTCGGTGGTCAAGGAGCTCCAGGTCGCCGAGGAGCTGACCAAGGACAACGACGTGCTCACGCTGACGATGTGCGTGAACTACGGCGGTCGCTCCGAGCTGGCAGATGCGGCCCGCTCCATTGCCCGCGAGGTCGCCGCCGGGCGCCTGGACCCCGAGAAGGTCGACGAGCGCACCTTCGCCCGGCACCTCTACGTCCCCGAGCTCTCCGACGCGGACCTGGTGTGGCGCACGTCGGGGGAGCAGCGACTGTCCAACTTCATGCTCTGGCAGGCGGCGTACTCCGAGCTGGTGTTCACCGACATCCTCTGGCCGGACGTCGACCGGCTGGCGCTGTGGCGGGCGATCGAGCTCTACGCCCAGCGCGACCGGAGGTACGGCGGAGCGCGCTAGCCCGTCGAGTGGATCTGCCGGGCCCGCGATCCGCGGCTAGTCTCGCGGAGCCGAGCACTCCGGACACGTGCCGAAGACCTCCAGGGTGTGGCTGACGTCGGTGAAGCCGTGCTCGCCGGCCACGCCGTCGGTCCACCGCTCGACGGTCGGCCCCTCGACCTCGACGGCGCGCCCGCAGGACCGGCACACCAGGTGGTGGTGGTGGGTCGCCGAGCAGCGGCGGTAGAGCGCCTCGCCGTCCTCGGCGCGCAGCACGTCGACCTCACCGCCGTCGGCGAGCGCCTGCAGGGTGCGGTAGACCGTGGACAGACCGACCGGGTCGCCGCTGCGGCGCAGGAGGTCGTGGATGTCCTGCGCGCTCCGGAAGTCCTCGAAGCTGTGCAGCGCGCTCGCCACCGCCCGTCGCTGGCGGGTCGGGCGGGTGCCGTGGGGCAGGTGCGGCTCAGTGCTCGTCATAGTGGCTCCCGTGCACCGCGTGGCGGTGGCCGTCGTGGACGTAGTCGACGTGGTCCCCGTGCGGGACCGCCGGGTGCCCGCAGGCGTCGCCGTGCTCGTGCCCGTGATCGTCGCAGGACACCGTGTGCCCCGCGCCGGTCGCAGGCATCTCCTCGTCAGGCTCGATGAACGGGCTGGTCAGCCGCTGACGGCGTCGCAGCACCACTCCGACCGGGTACGCCGTGGCGAACCCGGCCAGGGCGAGCAGGACGATCGTCGCGCCGGGTGCCACGTCGACGTAGGACGCGACGGCGACGCCGCCGAGCGAGGCGAGCATGCCCAGCCCCATCGCGGCGTACAGCGTGCTGCGGAAGGTCCGGGTGACCTGCTGGGAGGTGGCCACCGGCACCACCATCAGCGCGCTGACCAGCAGCAGCCCGACGGTGCGCATCGCGACGGTGACCGTGACCGCCGCCATCACCGAGACCAGCAGGTTGTAGACCCGGATGTTCAGCCCGGCGACCTGCGCGAACTCCTGGTCCTGGGCGACCGCGAACAGCTGCGGTGACAGGCCCACCCCGACCACCACCACCACGACCGCGAGGACGACGGTCACCCACACGTCGGCCGGGGAGATCGTGGTGATCGAGCCGAACAGGTAGGTGTTCAGCGTGGCGGCGCTCTGCCCGGCCAGACCGGTGATCAGCACGCCGCCGGCGATGCCGCCGTAGAACAGCAGGGCGAGCGCGACGTCCCCGCTGGTGCGGCCGCTCTCCCGGATCACCTCGATCGCGACCGCGCCGACCACGGCCACGATCACCGCGGTGATCGTCGGAGAGGTGCCGGTGAGCAGGCCGAGCGCCACGCCGGTCACGGCGATGTGTCCGATGCCGTCGCCCATCAGGGCCAGTCGGCGCTGCACGAGGTAGGTCCCGACGGCGGGGGCCGCCAGCCCCGTGAACAGGGCACCGAGCAGCGCCCGGACCACGAAGGGGTACTCCAGGATGCTCATCTGTGGTCCTTCCGGTCGAGCGGCGAGGTGATGACCGGGACGTGTCCGGGGGTCCGGAGCAGGTGGTCCTGGTCCCCGGGGTGATGGTGGGCGTGGAGGGTGTCGGCGTCGGTGAACGCGGCGAGCGGCGGCCCGTCGTAGGCGATGCGGCCGTCGCGCATCACCACGGTCCGGTCCACGAGGGGACCGAGCGGGCCGAGCTCGTGGGCGACCAGCACGATGGTGGCACCGCGCGCGGACAGTGCTCCCAGCGCGTCGGCGAAGGTCTGCTGGCTCTGCACGTCGACCCCGGAGGTGGGCTCGTCGAGCACCAGCAGGTCCGGGACCCCGGCCAGTGCGCGGGCGATCAGGACCCGCTGCTGCTGACCGCCCGACAGGCTCGAGATGCCGTCTCGGGCCTTGTCGGTGAGGTCCACGCTCGCGATCGCCTCCTCGACGGCCTTCCGGTCGGCCCGGCTCCGCGGCACGAACGGACGGCGCCGCGAGAGCCGCCCGGACGCCACCACCTCGCGCACGGAGGCAGGCACCCCGGACGCTGCGCTGACCCGCTGGGGGACGAACCCGACCCGCTGCCAGTCGTCGAAGTCCCTGCGAGGCACGTCGAAGAGCCGCACCTCGCCGCGACTCACCGGGACCAGGCCCATCATCGTGCGCACCAGGGTGGACTTGCCCGAGCCGTTGGCCCCGAGCACGGCCAGCACCTCGCCCTGACCGACGCTCAGGTCGATCCCCCGCAGGACCGGCCGTCCGCCGAGCTCGACGGAGCCGTCGATGATCTGGACCGCTGGGTCGCTCACGAGCAGTCGTCCCCCTTCCGGAGGGTGCGCAGGTTCCTGCGCATGAGTGAGAGGTAGTCCTGGTCGGCGGTCGCGTCGCTGAGACCCTCGATGGGGTCGAGCACAGCCGCCGTGATGCCGAGGTCGCCGGCCAGGCTGTTCGCGAACTTGCGGCTGGCGAGCTGCTCGGAGAACACCGTGGTGATGCCGTCGGAGCGGATCAGGTCCTGGAGGGTCCGGATGTGGGCGGGCGAGGGCTCCGCGTCCGGGGAGAGCCCGTTGATGCCCACGACCTTCAGGCCGTAGCGGCGGCCGAGGTAGCTGAACGCGTCGTGGCTGACCACGATCGTCGTGATCCGGCAGCTCGCCAGGCCGGCGCGGTAGGACCGGTCCAGCGCGGCAAGGTCCCCCTGGAGACCGGCGAGGTTGCGCCGGTAGTCCGCCGCATGAGGCGGGTCGACGGCGGCCAGCTGGCTCTCGACGGCGCCGGCCACCGCACTGAGCCGGGTCGGGTCCTGCCAGAAGTGCGGGTCGTCGCCGGACAGGCCCGCCGAGACGGCCGCGTCGACGACGTGGGCCGGCCCGTTCTGCTCGACGGCCTGGTCGACGCTGGCCTGGAAGCCCTTCTCGTAGACGACCAGGTCCGCGTCCGCCAGCTCCGCGGTCTGCGGCACGGTCAGCTCGATGTCGTGGGGCTCCTGCCCGGGGTGGGTCAGGTTCGCCACGTCGGCGTGACCGCCGGCGATCCGCCGGGCGACGTACTGGAGGGGGTAGAACGACGTGACCACGCTGACCCTGCCGTTCGCGGGGCTCGAGGGCCCGGCGCACCCGGCCAGCAGCGGGGCCGTGACGGCGAGCGCACCGAGGAGGACGGCGAGCCGGGACTGGGACATGACAATCATTCTCAACCCAGTTGACAACCATTGTCAATCCACGGGGCGACGTAGGGTCTCCGCATGCGGGAGTCACGGGAGCCGGGGC
>JBDTXF010000024.1:0-13888 GCA_040006355.1 Nocardioidaceae bacterium
CGGATCGGTCGCTGGGTGGCCGGGTGCGGCCTCAGCGAGGTGATCAGCTTCCCCTTCGTCGGACCCGCGGACCTCGACGCCCTCGGGCTGGCCGACGACGACGTGCTGCGTCGTACGGTCCTGCTGGCCAACCCACTCTCGGCCGAGCACCCGTCGTACACCTCGACGCTGATGCCCGGCCTGCTCCGGGCTGCCGCGCGCAACCTGGGCCGCGGCGCGCCCGGGGTGTCGCTCTTCGAGACCGGGATGGTGGCCAGGCCGGCGGTGGACGCACCGCCCGCACCCGTCTACGGCGTGGACCGGCGACCGACGGCGGCGGAGCTCCAGGCATTGTTCGACGCCGTCCCCGACCAGCCGCTGTCCCTGGCCGCGGTCCTCGCCGGAGAGAGGGAGCGCAGCGGCTGGTGGGGACCCGGTCGCAGTGCCTCCTGGGCCGATGCCGTCGCACTGGTGCGCGACCTCGGCACCGAGCTGGGGTTCGAGGTCGAGGTGGTCGCCGCCGAGCGGGCACCGTGGCACCCCGGCCGGTGTGCGCGGCTGCGGGTCGCCGGGACCGAGCTCGGCCACGCCGGCGAGCTGCACCCGCGGGTGTGCCAGGCGTTCGGGCTCCCGGCCCGCACGGCCGCCCTCGAGATCGACCTCGACGTCGTGATGGCGCACGCGGTGGAGCCGAGCGACCCCGGGCTGTCGACCTTCCCGGTCGCCAAGGAGGACGTCGCGCTGGTCGTCGATGCCGACCTCCCCGCGGCGACGCTGGCCGAGACCCTGCGCGAGGGGGCTGGGGAGCTGCTCGAGTCCCTGCGCCTGTTCGACGTCTGGACCGGTGAGCAGATCGGCGCCGGGAGGAAGTCGCTGGCGTTCGCGCTGCGGTTCCGCGCGAGTGACCGCACCCTCACCGAGGCGGAGACCGGTGCGGCGCGGGACGCGGCGGTGTCGCTGGCTGCCGAGCGGCACGGGGCCGTCCGACGCTGATGGCCGACGCCGCGCTGGTGCTCCTGGACGGTGTGCGCTGGCGAGGCGTCCCGGTGCCCGGGGAACGGGTGCACGCGCTGCTGGCAGCGCTGGCGCTCGAGCCCGTGCGCGGCGTCGGCGACGATCGGCTGATCCGCGAGGTCTGGGGTGGGGAGTCACTGCCCGGCGCCCCCCTCAAGGCGCTCCAGGTGCTGGTGTCCCGCACCCGGGCGCAGACCGACCCGGGGCTGCTGGTCCGGGCCGGTCAGGGCTACCGCCTCGACGGGCACGACGTGGACCTCTGGGCCCTGCGCCGTGAGGTCACCGCAGCCCGGTCGGCACTCGCGGCCGGGGACCCGGCCGCTGCGCGTGACGCGTGCCGGGCGGCGCTGGCCGTGCCGGTGCCTGTCGAGGGGTCCACCGACGACGGACCGGTGGCGGAGGTACGCCGGGCGGCGCGCGACGCGGTCGACGAGGCCCGCGAGCTGCTCGGCCGGGCGCTCGCCGGTCTCGGTGAGCACGCCGAGGCGCTGACGCTGCTCGAGGCGGCGGTCGCGACGCGACAAGGCGATGAGGGCCTGCTGGCGGCGTTGCTGACGAGCGAGGCGGCCGTTCATGGCGCACCCGCGGCTCTGGTGCGCTACGAGCGGCACCGCGAGTCCGTCCGCGACGCCCTCGGCACCGATCCCGGCCCCGATCTCCAGCGGTTGCACGCCGAGCTCCTGATCCGGGACCGGCCGGTCCGTGAGGGAGTGCTGGAGGAGTCCTCGCGACTGATCGGCCGCGAGGACGACGTGGTGGCGCTGACCAGGATGATCCGGTCCTCGCGGGTCACCTCGATCCTCGGCGCCGGCGGCCTGGGCAAGACCCGCCTGGCACATGTGATGGGTCGGCTCGCCGAGCAGCCGGTCGTGCACTTCGTGGAGCTGGCGGGCGTCACCTCGCCGGACGGCGTGGCTGTCGAGGTCGGGTCCGTGCTGGGTGTCCGCGAGCCGGTCGCCGCCCGGCGCCTGCAGCGCGCCGCGGAGCGCAACGACCTGCACACCCGGATCCTGGAACGGATCGACGGTGCCCCTGCGCTGCTGATCCTGGACAACTGCGAGCACGTCGTCGAGGCGGTCGCCGAGCTGGTCGCGGTGCTGGTCGCCCGGAGCGCGCAGCTGCGCGTGCTGAGCACCACCCGGGCTCCGCTCGCTCTGGCGGGAGAGCGGGTCTACATGCTGCCCACGCTCGGCAGCGCCGACGCCGTCGACCTGTTCCGGGAGCGGGCGACCTCCGCCCGGCCGGGCGTGCGCCTCGACGATGAGAGGATCGCGACGCTGGTGGAGCGACTCGACGGGCTTCCGCTCGCCATCGAGCTGGCCGCCGCGAAGGTCCGGGTGATGTCGGTCGACGAGATCGGGCGGCGGCTGGAGAACCGCTTCGCGCTGCTGCGCGGCGGCAGCCGCGAGGCGCCCGAGCGGCACCAGACCCTGCTCGCGGTCATCGACTGGAGCTGGAACCTGCTGGCCGACGACGAGCGGGTGGCGCTGCGCCGGCTGTCGGCGTTCCGGGACGGCTTCTCGCTGACCGGTGCCGCGGCGGTGATCGGGACTCCGGACCCGGTGGCGGAGATCACCGCGCTGGTCGACCAGTCCCTGGTCACGGTGCAGGAGTCGGACTCGGTGCGCTACCGGCTGCTCGAGACGGTGCGAGAGTTCGGCCGGATGCACCTGGTCGAGGCGGGGGACGACCGGCACGCGGACGGGCTCTTGCGTGCCTGGGCGGTCGGCCTCGCCTCGGACGCCTATGCCCGGCTGTACACCCCGGACCAGGTGCAGGTGATGGCAGAGCTGCGGATCGAGGAGGGCAACCTGACCGACGTCCTGCGGCGGGCGGCCGCCGACCAGGATGCGGTCACCGTCGTCGCGGTGATGGCGGCACTCGCCGGCTTCTGGACCGTCGAGGGCAACCACCTGAAGGTGATCGGCGTCGCAGGTGCGGTCGAGGAGGTGCTCCGCGACGCTCGGCTGCCGCAGGATCTCGAGGACCGGCTGCGGGAGGTGCTGGTGGTCTTGGTGGTGAACACGATGATCTTCTCCGGCAGGTCTGCCACCGGGCCCCTCGAGCAGCTGCAGGGGATCGGACCGGGACCGGGACCCGGCCGCCTGTCGGCCCTGGTCCGGGTCATCCTGGCGGTCAACGGAGCCGCCATCTTCGGCACGCCGGAGGTCCTCGAGCCCCTGGTCGAGGACCCCGACCCCGAGGTGGTCCGGGCGGCGCTGCAGTGGACCAGCCTGATGCTGGAGAACGCCGGCGACGTCGAGGGTGCCTTCGCGGCCGCCCGCCGGGCGCTGAGCCTGTGTCGCGACGACGAGGGTCCGTGGGCACGGGCGCTTTTGACCTCCCAGCTGGCCGGGTTGGCGGTCCAGGTGGGTGACCGGACCGGGGCCAGGTCCTATGCCGAGAAGGCGCTCGGTGCCATGGAGACCCTGGGCGCGCTCGACGACACCCTGCAGCTCAAGGCGATGCTGTCCGTCCTGGAGATGGAGGAGGGGCGTCTCGACGCGGCGGAGGAGCTGCTGGACCAGGTCGCCGAGGCCGACCACAGCCGCTCGGTCTTCGGGGGCTCGATGGTGGTGCTCTGCGGTCGCGCCGAGCTGGCGCTGGCGCGCGGCCGCACCGCCGAGGGCCTGGGCCTCTACCTCGAGGCCGCCGAGTCGATGCAGCACCACCGCATCCCCGGCATGGACCCCGAGCTCGGGATGGCCGGCGGCGTCACGCCATGGGTGCTCTACCCCGCCGCTGCCGCGGTGGCCGCTCACGCCCGAGCCGGAGCGCGCGACGCCGTACGCCCCACGAGCGAGGGTCTGCGCGCCCTGGCCGTCTCGATGCTCCGTCCCGGGCCGGGCTTCCTGGACTACCCGGTGGCCGGGGCGGTGCTCTACGCCCTGGCGGTGTGGGACCTCACCGGGCCCGGGGGCTCTCTCGAGGACCGGTCGCGAGCGGTGCGGGTGCTGGTGGCCGCCGACCTGTTCGCCTACAACCGCATGCTGCCCAGTCTCGGCTGGGAGTGGGCCGAGCAGCAGGCCGAGCGCTGCCGCCCCGGTGAGGTCGGTCGGCAGCGGGCCGACCTGGCCGGGCGACGCGCGTCCGAGCTGCGCGAGGAGGTGGCGGCGCTCCTCGAGCAGCTCGACCCCTGACCACGCACCGCCGAGGAGTCACTGCCTCACCGGTTCTGCCGCGTGTCGCGGGAGCCAGTGACTCCTCGGCGGGCGGGCCGGGGGATGGCAGGGAGCTACATCTTCTTGGTGTAGGCCCGCACCGACAGCGGTGCGAAGACCCCGATGATCAGGGCGCAGCCGAGCAGTGCCCACCCGACGTCGCCGTTCACGGCGCCGTTGTTGGCCAGTGACCGGGCCCCGGCGACGATGTGCGAGACCGGGTTGACCTGCACGAAGTGCCGCAGCCAGTCCGGCAGCGTGCTTGTGGGCACGAACGCGTTGGACAGGAACGTCAGCGGGAACAGGATCATCAGCGAGATCCCCTGCACGCTCTGCGCACTCCGCGCCAGCGTGCCGACGAAGGTGAAGATCCACGCGAGCGACCAGCCGCAGACGATCATGAAGACGCCGGCTGCCAGCACCCCCCAGACTCCGCCGCCGGGACGGTAGCCGAGGGCGATCCCCATGCCGATGGTCAGCGTCGTCGCGATCAGGTAGCGCAGCAGGTCGGCGACCATCGGTCCGGCCAGCGGAGCGATGCGCGCGATCGGCAGCGACTTGAAGCGGTCGAAGACCCCCTTGTCCATGTCCTCGCGCAGCTGCACGCCGGTGGCCATGCAGGTGGTGAGCACGGTCTGGGCGAGGATGCCGGGGATCAGCAGCGGCAGGTAGCTCTTCACGTCGCCGGAGATCGCACCACCGAAGATGTAGGCGAACATCGCGGTGAACAGGATCGGCTGGAAGGTCACGTCGAAGAACTGCTCGGGGTTGCGACGCATCTTCTTGGTCGCCCGCCAGGCCATCGTCATCGTCTGGCTGACGCTCTCGCGCAGCGAGACGTGCTCGCGGATGCCGGCCAGCACGTCGCGGTCGCCGGGTGCGGGGGGTACGACGGGTACGGGGGGAGCCAGGGTGGTCATCGGGTCACCTCCAGGGTGCGGTCGTCGTGGTGGGTGTCAGCGGCGGGGGCCGACGGGTCGTCCTGGGTGCCGTGGCCGGTGAGGGCGAGGAAGACCTCGTCGAGGGTCGGTTTCTGCACGGTGACCGAGGAGATGCTCACCCCGGTCTGCCGCAGCGCGATCAGCACGTCGGCTGCCTGGTCGGCGTGCGCCAACGCGACGTTGAGGCTGCCGGACCCCGGGGTCACGACGGGCTCCGCGGACAGCAGCCGGTGCACCACCGAGGCCGCCGTGGCGACGTCGTCGTGGTCGGCCAGCCGGATCTGGAGCGTCGAGCTCCCGACCGAGGACTTCAGCTCGTCCGGCGTACCTTCGGCGACCTTCTGGCCGCGGTCGATGACCGCGATCCGGTCGGCCAGCTGGTCCGCCTCGTCGAGGTACTGCGTGGTCAGCAGCACCGTGCAGCCGTCGGCCACCAGACCGCGGATGGTGCCCCACATCTGCCCGCGGGTGCGCGGGTCGAGGCCGGTGGTGGGCTCGTCGAGGAAGATCAGCGGCGGGCTCTTGATCAGGCTCGCGGCCAGGTCGAGCCGGCGTCGCATGCCGCCGGAGAACTGCGAGATCGGCTTGTCGGTGGCGTCCTGGAGCCCGAACTGCCCCAGCAGCCGGGTCGCGGTGACCCGGGCCGGTTTCGCGGGGACGCCCTGGAGACGGGCGAACAGCCAGAGGTTCTCCCGGGCCGTGAGGTTCTCATCGACCGAGGCGTACTGCCCCGTGACGCCGACCAGCTGGCGGACCATGTGCGGGTGACGGCGTACGTCGACGCCGAACAGCTGCGCCTCGCCCGCGTCGATCGGCAGCAGGGTGGCGAGCATCTTGAGCATGGTGGTCTTGCCGGCGCCGTTGGGGCCGAGGACGCCGAAGATCTCGCCGCGACGGACGTCGAGGTCGATGTCGTCCACGGCGCGCATGTCGGCGAAGCTCTTGACCAGACCGGTGGCATGGACCGCGAGGTCAGTGGTGGGGTTCGGGTGGGTGCTCATGGCTCGACCGTGCACCCGGGCGGTTGCAGGGCACCTACACCGCGGTTTCACGGCCCCACACGGTCGGCCCTGCCGCGTGCCAGGATGCGCGGGTGACCCAGACGGTGGAGCTGCTGCTGGACGCGGCATCGGAGGCCGGGCTGGTGCGCGACTGGGGGCTGCTCGACGAGGCCGGCCTCGCGAGCCAGGCCCACCACCGCGGCGAGACCAACCGTCCGCACGTGACGCTGGCGGCCGGGTCGGCCATCCTCGACGGGGGCGAGGAGGCGCTCGCCCGGCTCTGCGCCCGCAGTCTTCCGGTGCCGACGATGCTCGGTGGGTACGCCGTCTTCGGCGCCGGTCCGGTGGTGCTGGTCCGGCTCGTCGTCGTGACACCGGCACTGCTGGCCCTGCACGCCGCCGTCGTCGAGCAGGTCATGCTGAGCGAGCGGTCGCTCACGGCCGTCGGTCGCTGGACACCCCACCTGACGCTGGCTCGCCGCATGCCGCTCGACCAGCTCGAGGCGGCCCTCACCACCCTGGGCCGCGCCCAAGCCCTACCGGCGAGCCTCGAGGGAGCCCGCCGCTGGGACGGCGTCGCCCGCCGCGCGTGGCCCCTGCTCTGAGCCGCCGCGTCGTCGGCCGGTGAGGGTGACGCCTGCGCTGGCGAGCATCACCAGCACGATGCCGGCGAGCTGGCGGTGCGGCGGGAGCTCGGCAAGGACCACCAGCCCGGCCAGCGCGGCCCACGCCGGGTTCAGGCTGGTCAGCACCCCGAAGACGGCCGTGGACAGCCGGCGCAGCGCGAGCAGGTCCAGGCTGTAGGGGAGCGCGGAGGACAACAGCCCCACCACCAGACCCAGGAGCAGGACCCGAGGGGCGAGCAGGTCGTGGCCCACCAGGACCACCGCCGCGGGAACGGTGACGACGGCCCCCAGCGTCGTCGCGAGCGCCAGGCCCGCCAGCGCATGGTCGCTGGTGCCCAGCCGACGACTGAGCAGGATGTAGGACGCCCAGGCCAGCGCCGCGCCCAGCGCCGCCACCACCGCCAGCAGGTCGTCGGCGCGCAGCGACCCGCCGATCAGGGCCACCCCGACCGCCGCCGGAGCCGCCCACCCCCGCTGCGCCCAGGTGGAGGCGGTGGCGATGGCGACGCCCAGCGGTCCCAGGAACTCCAAGGTGACGGCGGTCGCCAGGGGCAGCCTGCTGATCGCGACGTAGAGGCAGAGGTTCATCGTCACGAACACCACGCCGAAGGCCAGCACGGTGCGCAGGTCCCGGGCCGTCCAGCGCACCCGCCAGGGCCGGGTCAGCGCGAGCAGCACCACGGCGGCCGCGCCGAAGCGCAGCGACACCGTGCCCACGGTGCCGACCAGCGGGAACAGCGTGGCTGCGATCGCCGCACCGAGCTGCACCGACGCCGAGGCGGACACCGCGAGTGCGGTGCCGGCGAGAGCGGTCCGGTCGGGGACGGGCGTCGGGGTGGGCACGGTGATGACGCTAGGCATCGACGGCTGCCGAGGGAAATCTGCCCGACGAGGCGGTCGTCGGACCCGGCAGGTGACCAGCCATGCACAGTTATGTATAGTCATGCACATGCCGACCATCACAGCCGCTGTCGCCGGCGCGAGCGGGTACGCCGGAGGAGAGGTGCTCCGGCTGCTGCTCGGGCACCCGGACGTCGAGATCGGCGCGGTGACCGCGGGGTCCAACGCCGGTGAGCTCCTCGGCTCCCTGCAGCCCCACCTGGTCCCGCTGGCCGGGCGGGTCCTCGAGGACACCACCGTCGAGGTGCTGTCGGGTCACGACGTGGTCTTCCTCGGCCTGCCGCACGGCCGGTCCGGGCGCATCGCCGCGGCACTGCCGCAGGACACGGTGGTCATCGACTGCGGTGCCGACTTCCGGCTCACCGACGAGTCGCAGTGGGACACCTTCTACGGCGGCGAGTACGCCGGCTCCTGGCCCTACGGGCTCCCCGAGCTGGCCGACCTCCGCGCCACGATCTCGGGGTCCCGCCGGATCGCCGTGCCGGGGTGCTACCCGACGGTCTCCACGCTCGCCCTCGCGCCGGCCGTGGCCGCCGGGATCGTCGACCCCTCCGGCATCGTGGTGGTGGCCGCCTCCGGCACCTCGGGTGCCGGCCGGGCGCTGAAGACGAACCTGCTCGGGTCCGAGGTGATGGGCTCGGCCAGCGCCTACGGCGTCGGCGGCACGCATCGCCACACCCCCGAGATCCTCCAGAACCTCCGCCTCCTCACCGACGCGGACGTCCGGGTCTCCTTCACCCCGATCCTGGTGCCGATGCCCCGCGGCATCCTCGCGACGTGCTCGGCGCCGACCTCGGTGGGTGCGGACGAGGCCTACGCGACGTATGAGAAGGCCTACGCCGACGAGCCGTTCGTGCATCTGCTGCCCCCGGGTCAGTGGCCGCAGACGAAGTCGGTGCTGGGCTCCAACGCAGTGCACGTGCAGGTGGCCGTCGACGAGACGGCCGGCCGCCTGGTGGCCGTCGCAGCCGTCGACAACCTCGCCAAGGGCACCGGCGGGGCAGCGGTGCAGTGCATGAACCTCGCGCTCGGGCTGCCCGAGGCCACCGGCCTCACCACCGTCGGGCTGGCGCCGTGAGCGTCACCGCCCCGCAGGGCTTCCGGGCCGCCGGTGTCATCGCGGGGCTCAAGCCGTCCGGGACCAAGGACCTCGCGCTCGTGGTCAACGACGGGCCGGCGTACGCCTCCGCCTCGGTGTTCACCGCCAACCGCTGCAAGGCCAACCCGGTGCTGTGGAGCCAGGAGGTCGTCAAGGACGGCGTCGTGCGCGCGGTGGTGCTCAACTCGGGCGGCGCCAACTGCTACACCGGCGCTGAGGGCTTCCAGACCACCCACGCGGTCGCCGAGCGGGTGGCCACCGGCCTCGGTGTCGGCGCTCTGGACGTGGTGGTCTGCTCCACCGGGCTGATCGGGCTGACCAACGACCGCGAGGTCCTGGTCCGCGGGGTCGACGAGGTCGTCGCCGTCCTCGACGCGGACGGTGGCGAGGACGCTGCCACCGCGATCATGACCACCGACACGGTGAGCAAGCAGGTCGTGGTCGAGGGCGGGGGATGGAGCATCGGCGGGATGGCCAAGGGGGCCGGCATGCTCGCGCCCCAGCTGGCCACCATGCTCGTGGTGCTGACCACGGACGCCCTCGTCGACGCGGGGACCTGCGACCGGGCGCTGCGGGCGGCGACCCGGACCAGCTTCGACCGGCTGGACTCCGACGGCTGCATGTCCACCAACGACACGGTCACCGTGCTGGCCAGCGGCGCCTCGGGCGTCACGCCGACCGAGGCCGACTTCGGCACGGCGCTGTCCCGGGCCTGCACCGACCTGGCGATGCAGCTGCTCGCCGACGCCGAGGGCGCGGACCACGAGATCGCGATCACGGTCGTCCACGCCGCGTCCGAGGACGAGGCCGTCGAGGTCGGACGGTCGGTGGCGCGCAGCAACCTGTTCAAGGCCGCCGTGTTCGGCAAGGACCCGAACTGGGGACGGGTCCTTGCCTCGATCGGCACGACGCAGGCGGCCTTCGACCCGGCCGATCTCGACGTCGCGATGAACGGCGTGTGGGTCTGCCGCCGGTCCACCCCTGACGAGGACCCGAGCGGCGTGGACATGGAGCAGCGTGACGTCAGCGTCACCATCGACCTCAAGGCCGGCGAGGCCCGCGCCACCGTGTGGACCAACGACCTCACGCACGCCTACGTGCACGAGAACTCCGCCTACTCGAGCTGAGAGAGCGCCCACATGACATCGAGCAACGACGGCCCGGTCGACGCGAGCGCCAGCGACAAGGCCTGGCAGCAGGCCACCGCGAAGGCGGCCACGCTGGCCGAGGCGCTGCCCTGGCTGAAGAAGTACTACGGCAAGACGATCGTGGTGAAGTACGGCGGCAACGCGATGACCGACGCGAAGCTGAAGGCCGAGTTCGCCGAGGACATCGTGTTCCTGCGCTATGCGGGGGTGCACCCGGTCGTGGTGCACGGCGGCGGCCCGCAGATCAGCTCCATGCTCGACCGGCTCGGCATCACCTCGGAGTTCCGCGGCGGGCTCCGGGTCACCACGCCCGAGGCGATGGACGTCGTGCGCATGGTCCTGGTCGGGCAGGTCGGTCGCGAGCTCGTGGGGCTCGTCAACCAGCACGGTCCGTTGGCCGTCGGGCTGTCCGGGGAGGACGCCGGTCTGTTCACCGCGGAGCCGACGAACACCATCGTGGACGGCGAGGAGGTCGACCTCGGCCTCGTCGGCGAGGTCGCCAGTGTCCGCCCGGAGGCGGTGCGCGACCTGGTCGAGGCCGGCCGCATCCCGGTGATCTCCTCGGTCGCTCCCGATGTGCACGGGCAGGTCCACAACGTCAACGCCGACACGGCTGCCGCAGCCCTGGCGGTGGCACTGGGTGCCGAGAAGCTGCTCGTCCTCACCGACGTGGAGGGGCTCTACCAGGACTGGCCGCGCAGCGACGACGTGATCGGACACATCAGCCCCGAGTCGCTGGCCGAGATGATGCCCAGCCTGTCCAGCGGCATGGTCCCCAAGATGCAGGCCTGCCTGAACGCGGTGAGCAACGGCGTCCCGCGGGCGACGGTCGTCGACGGCCGGGAGCCCCACGCGGTGCTGCTCGAGATCTTCACCGACGACGGCGTCGGCACCCAGGTGCTCCCCGGCGCCGAGACCACCATCCGCAGCGCGCACAGGAGAGAGGGCTGAGATGACCGGCACACCCACGAGCGACGAGCTCCAGGAGCGCTACGCCGACTCGCTGATGAACACCTTCGGCCCACCCAAGCTGGTGCTGACCCGCGGTGCCGGACCCTACGTGTGGGACGCCGAGGGCAAGCGCTACCTCGACCTGCTCGGCGGCATCGCGGTGAACGTGCTCGGCCACAACCATCCCGCCCTGGTGGGGGCAGTGACCGAGCAGCTGCAGACCCTCGGCCACGTGTCGAACTTCTTCGCCACCGAGCCTCAGGTCAAGCTGGCGGAGAAGCTGGTCTCCCTGCTGGGGCTCCCGCCCGGTGGCGCGAAGGTGTTCCTGGCCAACTCCGGTGCCGAGGCCAACGAGGCCGCCTTCAAGCTCACCCGGCGCACCGGCCGCACGCACCTGGTCGCCATGGAGGGGAGCTTCCACGGCCGCACCGCCGCGGCTCTGGCGCTGACCTTCAAGGCCGCCTACCGCGAGCCGTTCGAGCCGCTGCCCGGCCACGTGACCTTCGTGCCCTACGGCGACGCCGACGCACTCGCCGCCGCGGTCACCGACGAGACGGCGGCGGTGGTCCTCGAGCCGATCCAGGGTGAGGCCGGTGTCATCATCCCGCCGGAGGACTTCCTGGCCAGGGCCCGGGAGATCACCACGGCGCACGGCGCGCTGCTCTGGCTCGACGAGGTGCAGTCCGGCATGGGACGCACCGGGGCGTGGATGGCGCACGGGGCGTCCGGGGTCACTCCCGACGTCGTCACGCTGGCCAAGGGACTGGCCGGCGGGATCCCGATCGGCGCCATGGTGGCGGTCGGGGAGGCCGGCACGCTGTTGGGCCCCGGGAACCACGGCACGACCTTCGGCGGCAACCCGGTCGCGGCCGCGGCCGCGCTGGCCGTGATCGCGACGATCGAGGACGACGGGCTCCTCGACAACGCCCGCAAGGTCGGCGAGCTGCTCCGCGACGGGCTGGCCGACCCCCGGGTGAGCGAAGTCCGCGCACGCGGGATGTGGGTCGGCATCGACCTGACCTCCGAGGTCTCGGCCCAGGTGGCCGACGCCGCCATGCGGCACGGCGTGATCATCAACGCCTGCACCCCGGGTCGGATCAGGCTCGCGCCGCCACTGGTCCTGACTGCGGAGCAGGCAGGCGAGTTCTTGGACCTGTGGCCGCAGATCCTCGACGAGGCCTTCGCCTCAGCCGCCGGGGGCCCGACGTGACGCGGCACTTCCTGCGCGACGACGACCTCACCCCGGCCGAGCAGGCCGAGGTGCTCGCTCTGGCCAGGAGGCTGAAGGCGTCGCGGCACGAGTGCCGGCCGTTCGAGGGACCCCGCGCGGTGGCGATCATCTTCGACAAGCCGACGCTGCGCACCCAGGCGTCGTTCACCGCGGGCATCGCCGAGCTCGGCGGCTACCCGATGCTCGTGGACGGCGGCCTCGCCCGGATCGGCAGCCGGGAGTCCATCCCCGACACGGCCAGGGTGCTGGGCCGGATGGTGTCGGCGGTCGTCTGGCGGACCTTCGGCCAGGAGCGGATCGAGGCGATGGCGGCGTACGCCGGGGTGCCGGTCGTCAACGCGCTGACCGACCAGTTCCACCCGTGCCAGCTGCTCGCCGACCTGCAGACCATCGAGGAGCACAAGGGCACACTCGCCGGGCTCACCGTGACCTTCCTCGGCGACGCCGCCTGCAACATGTCGCACTCTTTCCTGCTGGCCTGCACGACCGCCGGCATGCACATCCGGGTGAGCGGTCCCGAGGGCTTCGCCCCCGACGAGGAGGTGCTGGAGACCGCGGAGAAGATCGCGGCCGCCACCGGAGGCTCGGCGGCCTACGTGGTCGACGCTGTCGAGGCGGTCAGCGGGACCGACGTCGTGGTCACCGACACCTGGGTCTCGATGGGCAAGGAGGACCAGGCCGACGAGCGCAGCCGGCCGTTCCTGCCCTACGCCGTGACCCCCGAGCTCGTGGCACACGCCCGCGTGGACGCGATCGTCCTGCACTGCCTGCCCGCCTACCGGGGTCGAGAGATCGCCGGCGAGGTGATCGACGGACCGCAGAGCGTGGTGTGGGACGAGGCCGAGAACCGCCTGCACGCGCAGAAGGCCCTGCTGACCTGGCTGATGGAGCACCAGCCATGACGGCCGTCTTCCCGGACACCAAGGGCGCGCGTCAGCAGAAGATCATCGACCTGCTGTCCCACCACCAGGTCCGGTCCCAGACCGAGCTCGCCGAGCTGCTCGGCCTCGCCGGTGTCGGCGTCACCCAGGCGACGCTGTCACGGGACCTCGTCGAGCTCGACGCGGTGAAGATCCGGATGCCCGACGGCGCGCTGGTCTTCGCCGTGCCGGCCGAGGGCGGCGACCGCACGCCGGTGAGGAGCCGCGAGACCTCGGCTTCGGGGGCCAGGCTGTCCCGGTTCGCAGGTGAGCTCCTGGTGTCCGCGGACTCCTCGGCGAACCTGGTCGTGCTGCGGACCCCGCCCGGTGCTGCCCAGCTGCTGGCCTCCGCACTGGACAAGGCCGAGCTCTCCGGCGTGCTCGGCACCATCGCCGGCGACGACACGGTCCTGGTGATCGGGCGGGAGCCGGACGGTGACGCCCTGGCCCGACGACTCCTGGACCTCGCCAGTCGCGCGGCGAGGTCCGACGCCTGACCCAGCAGCCGTGGTCGAACGCGAGGCACCAGCGCCTCGGGACCACATCCCTCAACCCCGATAAGGAACCATCGTGAGCAAGGTCCTCACCTCCCTTCCCGTGGGAGAGCGCGTCGGCATCGCGTTCTCCGGAGGCCTCGACACCTCCGTCGCGGTTGCCTGGATGCGTGACCGGGGAGCCATCCCCTGCACCTACACCGCGCACCTCGGGCAGTACGACGAGCCCGACATCGACGGCGTACCCGACCGTGCCCGCTTGTACGGCGCCGAGATCGCCCGGGCCGTGGACTGCCGACCGCAGCTCGTCGAGGAGGGGCTGGCCGCGATGGCCTGCGGCGCGTTCCACATCCGTTCGGGCAACCGCACCTACTTCAACACCACGCCCCTGGGGCGCGCGGTCACCGGCACCATGCTGGTGCG
>JBDTXF010000025.1:0-13873 GCA_040006355.1 Nocardioidaceae bacterium
AGGCGACGTGCAGCTCCCTGAGGCGCCGCACGACCTCGTCGAGCGGCGCCGACGACGGCAGGTCGACGACCAGCGGGCGGACCTTGGTGCGCAGGAAGTGGTCGGGGCAGGAGGTGCCCAGGGCGGCCAGCGGCGCGAGCTGCTCGTGGGCGAGGAACTCCAGCACCGGCTCGGAGTCCGTGTAGTGACCCAGCTGCGGGAAGTCGGTCGAGGCCAGGCCACGGATCACGGGGGCCAGTGCGGCGGCCTTGGCATGCCGCTCGGCCTCGGGCAGCGCCTCGAAGCCATCGACGGCGGGACCGAACGGCTCGTCCTTGCCGTGCTCCGCGATGAACGCGGCCGCAGTCCGGATGATGTCGGTCGAGTTGGCCTCGCAGGCACCTGACGTCTCACCCCAGGCGGTGATGCCATGACCACCCAGGACCACGCCGATCGCCTGGGGGTTGGCCGCCTTGACCGCGGCGATGTCCAGGCCGAGCTGGAAGCCGGGACGGCGCCAGTCCACCCAGGCGACCCGGTCGCCGAAGCACTGCTCGGTCAGTGCCTCGCCGTCGGCCGAGGTGGCCAGCGCGATGCCGGAGTCGGGGTGCAGGTGGTCGACGTGCGGGGCGTCGACGAGACCGTGCATGGCGGTGTCGATGGAGGGGGCCGCACCGCCCCGCCCGTGCAGGCAGTAGTCGAACGCCGCGACCATCTCGTCCTCGCGCTCGACGCCCGGATAGACGTCCACGAGCGCGCGCAGCCGGTCCAGCCGCAGCACGGCGAGACCGGCCTCGGTCAGGGTGCCGAGGTCGCCGCCGGAACCCTTGACCCACATCAGCTCGAGGGGCTGAGCCGTCACCGGGTCGGTCACCGTTCCCTTGGCCGAGGTGTTGCCGCCGGCGTAGTTGGTGTTCACCGGGTCGGCGCCCAGCCGGTGGGAGCGGGCGACGAGCTCGGCGGCGGTGTCAAGGGGGGGTGTGCTCATGTCCGGTTCCATCCTGGCTAGTTCCATCCCGACTGGGCGCCGCCTGCGCGGTCCGCCTCGATCTGTGCCTGGTAGCCGCTGGCGAGATAGGCCCGCATCGGGTTCGCCGGCAGTCCCCGGCTCTCGCGCCAGTCGGCGAGGTCGCGCCGTACGTCGGTGTAGAACGCGTCCATGAAGACCTCGTTGGCCGCGAGCACGTCGCCCTCGGTCCGGGCCGCGTCGAGCGCCTCGGTGTCGAGGAGCAGCGCGCGCGCGGTCATCTCCTGCACGGTGAGGACCGAGCGGATCTGGCCGGGGACCTTCGCCTCGATGTTGTGGCACTGGTCGAGCATCAGCGCGACCTCGCTGTCCGGGTTCGTCCCGACGTAGCCGCCACCGCGGATCACCTCGACCATGATCCGGAAGAGCTGGTAGGGATCGGCCGCGCCGACGATCAGGTCGTCGTCGCCGTAGAAGCGGCTGTTGAAGTCGAAGGAGCCCAGCTTCCCCAGGCGCAGCAGCTGGGCGACGATGAACTCGATGTTCGTGCCAGGGGCGTGGTGGCCGGTGTCCAGGCAGACCACCGCATGGTCCCCGAGGGCGGCGACCTGGACGTAGGAGGTGCCCCAGTCCGGCACGTCGGTGTGGTAGAAGGCCGGCTCGTAGAACTTGTACTCCAGGACCAGCCGCTGGTCGTCCTGCAGGCCGGCGTAGATCGTCGCCAGGCCCTCGGCCAGCCAGTCCTGGCGGGCGCGGATGTCGCCCTGGCCGGGGTAGTTGGTGCCGTCGGCCAACCAGATCTTCAGGTCCCGGGAGCCGGTCTCCGCCATCACCTCCAGGCAGCGCAGATTGTGCTCCACGGCCTTGCGGCGGATCGCCGGGTCGGCGTTGGTGAGGCTGCCGAGCCTGTAGTCGTCGTCCTGGAAGGTGTTGCTGTTGACCGTGCCGAGCCCAACCCCCAGGTCCGCGGCGTAGGTCCTCAGTGCCCCGTAGTCCTCGACCTCGTCCCACGGGATGTGCAGGGCCACCGCCGGCGCCAGGCCGGTGAACCGGTGCACGGTCGCGGCGTCGGCGATCTTCTCCTCGACGGTGCGGGGGGTTCCCGGGGTGCCGAAGACCTTGAACCGGGTCCCCGAGTTGCCGTAGGCCCAGGAGGGGACCTCGATGGCCAAGGACTCCAGCCGATCACTGATCTCGCCGAACGTGGTCATCGCATGCACCGCTCTCGTGGTCGGAGCCGACGCCGGCGCAGGGACCGGCTCTGGCTGCCCTCCGAGAACGGACGGTCGCCAACTGTGTCAACATTTGTGAAACTAACAAGGACGACCCGGAAGAGCAAGGCCCGGGAGTGACCTGGATCACCTGATGTCGAGCTGGTCCCGGTACGGGTCGAGCCGGCTGTCGTCGGGGGGCAGCTCGGTGATCAGCATCGACACCGACCTCAGGGCGAACCCGGCAGCGACGCTCCTGCGTCCCAGCTTGGAGGAGTCGACGCAGAGCACCAGCTCGGTGGACAGTCGCTGGAACGCCCGCTTCACCTCCGCCTCGGACAGCGAGACCTCCGAGACGCCGAGCTGGGGGTCGAGCGCGCTCGCCGAGGCGAAGAAGCGCGTGTAGCGCAGGGACTCGACCGCTTGCACCGCGATCGGCCCGACGAAGCTCTCCGTGACCTCCTCGGTCTCGCCACCGATCAGGATCGGCCGCACCCCCGGTGTGCTTCGCAGCGCCAGGTACGTCGGGTAGGAGTTGGTGGCCACCAGCAGACCTGACGCAGGTCGCAGCCTTGTCGCCAGGGTGCCTACGGTGCTGGACGCATCCATCGCGATCGCGCCGTGCCGCGGCACCAGGGAGAGCGCCTTGTCGGCGATGACCTCCTTGGCGCGCAGGCGAACCGCGCGCCGCGCCGCGAAGGGCTTCGGGCCGATCACCGACATGGCCCCACCGCGGATGCGCCGCAACCGACCGCTGCCCTCGAGGTCCTTGAGATCGCGCCGGATCGTCATCTGCGACACGCCCAGCTCGGCTGCGGCATCCGCGAGCCGAAGCACCTCGTCGCGTTCGATGGTCGCGAGGATCGCTGCTCGACGCGCCTCCCCCCCGGGGATCCGAGTCGTGCCCATCGTCATCGCCGCCCTTCCTGCGCCACCGCGCACCGCCGCTCAGCCACAGACGGGTCGCCCGACGGTACAGCCGATCGGCATGCCGACGCGGGTCGGACGGGGACGCACAGCCGCGGCGTCGCCCTCGCGCACGACCTCGCCATGTGAGCCTTGACACAATGTTCGAGCAACGTTACGTTTTTCAATATTGGTTCATTGAACCAAGACGGACACCGGCGCCGAGCTCCTCCCTCACGGCGCCCCGACGCTTCGGAGCGCTGCCATGACCGAGCCCTACTCCACGGTCGTCTCCTCGACCACCGGCATGGAGCGCGCCCTCGATGCCGGCGGTGGCATCCTCCGACTCGCCCCTGCCTGGGTCCCCCGGGCCTTCTGCACCCCGGGTCGGCGGATCCGGCTGCACCCGGCGGACTACTTTCCCTTCGAGCAGATGCGCGGAGGGATCGACGAGCGCTGGCTCGCCTCGTCCGTCCGCGCCGACAACGGACCGATGACCGGGCCGTTCGAAGGGCTCAGCCTCGTGGTGGATCCCGAGGGGGGCCTCCTGCCGTTCGACGAGTTCGTCGACCACCACCGGCAGCAGCTCGTCGGCGACCGGCTGTGGGAAGCGCACCACGGCTGGCCGATGTACTCGAAGTTCTTCGACAACCTTCAGTCCCTGCCGTTCCACGTGCACCAGACCGACGAGAAGGCCGCACTGGTGGGGAAGAACGGCAAGCCGGAGGCGTACTACTACCCGCCACACATGAACAACTATCTGGGCGAGCAGCCGATCTCCTTGCTCGGTCTCCAGCCCGGCACGACACGAGAGCAGATCAAGGAGCGGCTGGAGCGGTTCACCTCGGGCGGGGACAACCGCATCACGGACTACGCCCTGGGCTACCGCACACAGCTGGGGACGGGATGGGACATCCCCGCCGGGGTGCTCCACGCACCGGCCAGCGTCTGCACCTACGAGCCACAGGCCGCCAATGACGTGTTCTGCATGTGCGAGTCGTGGAGCAACAACCGGGAGGTCCCCGAGGAGCTTCTCTGGAAGGACGTCCCCGAGCAGCACCACGGCGACTACGACTTCATCGTCGATGTGCTCGAGTGGGAGAAGAACACCGACCCGGACTTCGTCGCCCACCGCTTCATGCGCCCCTTCGAGACCGAGGCCTCCACGGCGGCCGACGGCTCGGCGTACCAGGAGATGTGGATCGTGTTCCGGTCCGGCTCGTTCAGCGCCAAGGAGCTGACCGTGAAGCCGGGCCAGCAGGTGGTCGTCCGGGAGGCGGACGCCTACGGTGCCATCGTCGTCTCGGGCCACGGCAGGGTGGGCGCCCTCGAGGCGCACGCGGCGACCCTCATCCGGTTCGGGCAGCTGAGCGAGGACGAGTTCTTCGTCTCCGCCGAAGCCGCGTCCGACGGCGTGGTCGTCACCAACCACAGCGCCACCGACGATCTGGTGATCCTCAAGCACTTCGGGCCCGGGAACCAGGAGCTGGGTCCCGTTGCCTGAGATCTTCGGCCTCGCACTAGCGGACGCGCTGCCACGGGTGGGCTCGCTGGCCCAGGTCGCCCGTGTCGAGAGCCTCGTCGAGACGGACGGTCCAGGTCGGGGAACGCGTCGACTGCGTGTCGTCAACGGAGGAGGCCTGGAGCTCGACCTCCTCCCGGACCGGGCCCTCGACATCGGGGCTGCTACCTACGACGGGGTGCCACTCGCCTGGCTGTCCTCGACCGGATTCGCCGGACCCGGCGCCTATGAGCCCGCGGGGCGCGGGTGGCTGCGAACCTTCGGGGGCGGCCTGCTGACCACCTGCGGCCTGGACAGCTTCGGGCCCCCCGCCGACGATGAGGACGGCGTCGCCGGGATGCACGGCAGGATCGGCCGGCTCCCCGCGCAGGTCACCCGCGCCGAGGCGTCGCTCGAGGGCATCACCGTGTCCGGCGTCGTGCGGCAGACCGCCGTCTTTGCCGAGAACCTCGTCCTGCGCCGCACAATCAGCACCGACATCGGCTCCTCGGCGTTCAGAGTCCAGGACAACGTGACCAACGAGGGATCCTCCGTCAGCCCCCACATGGTCCTCTACCACGTCAACCTCGGCTGGCCGCTGCTCGATGAGGGTTCCGTCGTCGAGATCCCCCACGCGGCCGTCGAGCCCCGCGATGCCGACGCGGCGAGCGGGCTCCGGCGGCGGTACGACGTCGGAGCGCCGGTGCCGGGCTTCCGCGAACAGGTCTTCATCCACCATGCGGCGAGCGAGCACGTGGCGACCGTCACCAACGAGGCCCGCGGGCTGCGCCTCACACTTCGGTACTCCGAGACGCTGCCTGCGCTGTTCCAGTGGAAGATGACCGCCCCCCAGCACTACGTCCTGGGGCTCGAGCCTGCCAACACCCCCGAGATCCAGGGTCGAGAGGCCGCACGTGCGAGCGGCCGGCTCCCTCGGCTGGACCCCGGCCAGAGCGTCGACTACCGCGTCGACTTCGAGATGCAACGCCTGTGACGACCCCACCCCTGCTCGAGCTACGCCGAGTGTTCAAGTCCTTCGGCGCGGTGGCCGCCCTTGTCGATGCCTTGCTGGTCCTCGAGGCCGGGTCGATCCACGCCTTGGTCGGGGAGAACGGAGCGGGGAAGTCTACGCTGGTGAAGATCATCGGCGGGGTGCATGCGCCGGACTCCGGAGAGATGCTCATCGACGGCGAGCCGGTCGACTTCCGATCCACGACGGCCTCGAAGGACGCCGGAGTCGCGGTGATCTACCAGGAGCCGACTCTGTTCCCGGATCTGTCGGTGGCGGAGAACATCTTTGCCGGGCGCCAGCCCTACACCTCCTACGCCACTATCGACCGGGCCGAGATGCGCAGGGCCACCCGCGAGCTGACCGAGCGGCTCGGTGTGCGCATCGACCCCGACCGAGAGGCCCGCGGCCTGTCCATCGCGGACCAGCAGACCGTGGAGATCGCCAAGGCGATCTCACTCGACGCCCGGGTGCTGATCATGGACGAGCCCACGGCGGCCCTGAGTGGGGTGGAGGTGGACCGGCTGATGGGCATCGCCCGGCAGCTGCGCGACGAGGGCAAGGGGATCATCTTCATCTCACACCGGTTCGACGAGGTGTTCGCCCTGTGCGACACCGTGACGGTCATGCGGGACGGGGCTTTCGTCTCGACGGACCAGACCTCCGCGGTGACCGAGGACGAGATCATCCGCCGCATGGTCGGTCGCAGCGTCGGGAACCTCTTCCCCAAGCAGGACACCGTCATCGGCGAGGTGGTGCTCGAGGTCCAGGGCCTCACCAGCGCCGGAATCTTCCACGACATAGATTTCACGGTCCGGTCGGGCGAGATCGTCTGTCTCGCCGGGCTGGTCGGCTCCGGCCGCACCGAGATCGCCCGTGCCGCCTTCGGTGTCGACGGCTACGACTCCGGGACGGTACGGATCAGCGGCAGGAACGTCCCCCGGCGCAGTCCGGCCGCGGCCATGAAGCTCGGCATGGGGTTCGTCCCGGAGGACCGCCGCAAGCAGGGCCTGGCGATGACGGCGGGGGTCCAGGCCAACATCACCCTGGCCATCCGAGACTCTCTCTCCAGGTTCGGCTTCCTCAGCCCGCGGGTCGAGAGCGCCTCCGCACAGACCTGGGCGAGCCGCCTGCAGGTGAAGACCCGGTCCCTGGACACCCAGGCCGTCATGCTGAGCGGCGGCAACCAGCAGAAGGTCGTCCTGGGCAAGTGGCTCGCGACGAAGCCCACGCTGCTCGTCGTCGATGAGCCCACCCGCGGCATCGACGTCGGCACGAAGGCGGAGGTGCACCGGCTCATCTCGGAGCTTGCCGCAACCGGGGTGGCCGTCCTGATGATCTCCTCCGAGCTCCCCGAGGTGCTCGGCATGGCCGACCGGATCCTCGTCGTCCGAGAGGGACGCCTGACCGCCGAGCTGGACCGGTCCGAGGCGACCGCCGAGACCGTCATGTACGCCGCGACGCACGCGAGCGGGGTGACAAGCACATGAGCACTCCTGTGCAGGAGCCGGAGCGCGCCGTCGCGTCCGTGAGGCCATCGGCCCTCGAGGCCTTGATCCGGGCCCGGGAGATCAGCCTGGTCATCCTCATCGTCCTCCTCGTGGCAGGGACGACCAGCAGACACCACGATTTCCTCCTCAGCTCCGACGGCTGGCGTGAGCTGCTGCGGCAGCCCACCATCCTCATCCTGATCGCCGTGGGAGAGGCGATGGTGATCGTCACCCGCAACGTCGACCTCTCGGTCGGCTCGGTGATGGGGCTCTCGACCTACTTCGCCGGGTGGCTCTTCCACCACGTGGACGGCATCCCGATCATCGTGGTGGTCCTGGCGACGATCGTCGTGGGTGTCCTTCTGGGCCTGGTCAACGGCGTGCTGGTCGCCTTCCTCGACGTGCCGGCCCTCGTGATCACCCTCGGGACGCTCTACGCCTACCGGGGCATCGCGGTGCTGTGGATCGGGGGGGACTTCATCCGCCCTGCCTGGCTCCCCGACGCCTTCAGGACGCTCGGCGTGCAGGGGGTGCTCGGGGTGCCCGTGCTGCTCATCGTCGTGCTGCTGGTCGTGGCGCTGGTGGGCTGGTTCATGACGAGCCGCCGACAGGGACGCGAGCTCTACGCGATGGGGTCGAACCCAGACGCCGCGGTCCTCTACGGCCTGCGCACGCGCCGGCTCACCGTGCTGGCCTTCGCAAGCAGCGGGGGGCTGGCCGCACTGGCCGGGATCGCCTACCTGGCGATCTACGCGACCGGTGACTCCAAGGTCGGCAGTGGCTTCGAGCTGCAGGCGGTGGCCGCGGCCGTGGTGGGAGGCGTTGCCATCGTCGGGGGCTCGGGGACGATCTGGGGCGTCGCCCTCGGCGCCTTCTTCCTCGCCACGATCAGCAGCGCGCTCCCGGTGCTCGGGATCCCGAGCCTGTGGCAGCAGGCGGTCGTGGGAGCTCTCATCGTCATCGCCATCACGCTGGACCGCGTGCTCTTCCTCAGCAGGGCCCGGGCTGCACTCGCGCAGAGGAGTCACGCATGACGACCACGCACCCTGCCGCCCGGTCATACCTGCGACACGACCGGAGCCTGTGGCGTCGAGCGCTGCTGCGCACCGACACCGCCCTGGGCCTCGCGCTGGTGGCGGTGGTCGTCTGGGCGACGGTCGCGGTTCCCTACTTCGCCCAGCCCTACACCTACTCCACGCTCCTGCTCAACAGCGCGCCGCTGCTGCTGATGGTCCTCCCCGTCACGCTCATCATCGTCACCGGCGAGATCGACCTCTCCGTGGGCAGTGTGCTCGGTGTCTCGAGCGCCCTCCTGGGCCTGCTCTTCAGCCATGGCATGCCCTTGGTGGGGGCCGCGGCGGTCAGCGTTCTCGCGGGCGTCCTGATCGGGGCGTTCAACGGCTTCATGGTCGCCGTCGTGGGGCTTCCCAGCCTCGCGGTGACGATCGGGACCCTGGCGCTGTTCCGTGGGGTGGCGGTGGGCATGCTGGGCACCACGGCCGTCACGGGCTTCCCGGGCGAGGCGGCCCTGTGGCTCCGCGCGACCGTCGGCGGGACCCCGGTCCCGCGGGTCCTGGTCGGGATAGCCGTCCTGGCCGTCCTGTTCGGCGTGCTGCTGCACGCGACGACGTTCGGTCGCGGGGTCTTCGCCATCGGACTCAGCAGCGAGACCGCGCTGTTCTCCGGCATCGCGGTCAACCGGACCAAGATGCTGCTGTTCATAGCAAGCGGCACCGTCGCTGCGCTCACCGGGGTCCTCTACACCCTGATCTACAGCAACGCCATCGGATCCAACGGCATCGGGCTGGAGCTCCAGGTCGTCACGGCCATCGTGCTCGGCGGGGTCTCCATCTGGGGTGGTCGGGGCACCCTCGCCGGCGCCATCATCGGGGCCTTGCTCATCGGCACGCTCAGCAAGGCCCTTCAGCTGCTGAACGTGGGGTCTGACGTGATCAGCGTCATCACCGGTGGAGCGCTGATCCTGTCCGTCGTGGTGGCGAGCGCCGGCGGCCTCGTGTCACGACGGCGACGCTCGACCCCGACGGCCCCCAAGAACGGAGGGTGACGCCCCCACCTCTCGTACACGCTCGACCACAACCTCCTCGAGAAAGGCGACACCATGTCGTTGCACGTGTCACAGTCCCGCCCGAAGCGCTACCTCACCACGGCGGTCGCCGTCGCGGCCTCCTCGCTCCTCCTGGCCGCCTGCGGGTCCTCCAGTGACAGTGGGGGCAGCGGTGGCAGCGGTGGGAGCGGCGCCGGCAAGAACTCGGTGACCTTCATGCCCAAGAGCCTGGGCAACAAGTACTTCGAGGCCTCCGACAAGGGCGGCAAGACAGCCGTCACGGCGTTCAAGGGCACGTTCAAGGAGGCGGGTGCCACCGAGGCGAGCCCGACCTCGCAGTCGCCGTTCATCCAGACCGCCACCCAGCAGCAGACCGGTGCCATCGTCCTGGCCGCGAACGACCCCAAGGCCGTGTGCTCGGACCTCAACGCCGCGAAGCAGGCAGGGGTCAAGGTCGTCACCTTCGACTCCGACACCGAGTGTCGCGACCTGTTCATCAACCAGGTGACCGTCGCCGGTGTCGCGGACGGTCTCGTGGACCTGATGGGCAAGCACCTGAACGGCAAGGGGAAGATCGGCATCGAGTCCGGTGGCCCGAACGCGACGAACCTCAACGCCTGGGTCGCCGCCATCAAGACCAAGATGGCCAGCAAGTACCCAGGGGTCAAGATCGTCGACGTCGTCTACGGCAATGACGTCGACGCCGACTCCTACAACGCGGCCAAGGGGCTCATCCAGAGCCACTCCGACCTGAACGGGATCATCGCCCCGGACTCGGTGGCGGTCAAGGAAGCCGCTCACTTCATCTCCGACTCCCCGCAGTACAAGAGCAAGATCTGGCTGACGGGCCTGGGACTCCCGAGCGAGCTCAAGGGATACGTCAAGAGCGGCGTCATCGAGAAGTTCGGTCTGTGGAACCCCGAGGACCTCGGCTACCTCGCCGCGTACGCCGCGCACGCGCTCATCGACGGCACGATCACGGGCAAGGAAGGCGACACGTTCACCGCAGGCAAGCTGGGCAAGTACACGGTCGGCAAGAACGGCGAGGTCGTCCTCGGACCGCTCTTCGTGTTCGACAAGTCGAACGTCGACCAGTTCGCGTTCTGAGCACAGCGCTGGGCCCGCGCTCCACGCGCGGGCCCAGCGGCCCAGCGGGGTGGCACACGGGAGGGGTGCGTTTCTGCCATGGTGACGATCCGGGACGTAGCGCGGATGGCAGGCGTCTCCGCCGGCACCGTCAGCAACGTCCTCAACCGTCCCAGCTACGTCACGGCGGAGACGCGTCAACGCGTCCGGGACGCGATGACCGAGCTCGACTTCCGCCCCACCAGCTCCGCGCGTCAGTTCCGGCCGGGGCGTGGACGCACCCTCGGGCTCGCGGTGGCGGACATGGGCAATCCCTTCTTCGTCGACGTGGCACTGGCCGCTGACGCAGAGGCCAGGCGCCTCGGGGTCGGCGTCGTCATCGTGACGAGCAACGAAGACGTCCGCCGGGAGAAGCAGAACCTCGACCTGCTGGTGCAGCAGCGGGTTCACGGCATCATCATCAGCCCGGTCGAGGAGGCGAACCCCCGGCTCGAGAGCCTCGTCGCCCAAGGCATCCCCCTCGTCTACGTCGACCGCATCTCCGGTGACCGGCCCTGTTGCTGGGTGACCACCGACAACCGGGTCGGGGGACGCCTGGCCGCGGAGCACCTGCTCGAACGAGGGCACCGGCGGCTCGCCTTCGCGGGAGGCAGGGCCATCTCGAGCCAGGTGGAGGATCGGTTCGAGGGGTTCAGGCACGCGGCCGAGGCCGCGGGCGCGACCGTCGAACGGCTCGCCACCTCCTGGTGGGCCTTCGAGGACGGTAGGCGACTGGCCGAGGAGCTGACAGCGACAGACCCGATGTCCTGGCCCACGGCGATCATGTGTGCGAACGACCTGATCGCCCTGGGCCTGTTGCAGGAGCTCGTCCTGCGCGAGGTTCGCATCCCCGATCAGGTGGCCATCGTGGGGTTCGACGACGTGCCGTGGGCGGCAGCGTCGACCATCCCGGTCACCAGCGTGCGACAGGAGCGTGCAGAGCTGGGAGTGGTGGCGGTGCGCCTGCTGCTCGAGGAGATCCAGGACGCAGAGACCCACGACCATCAGCACGTGGTCCTGCAACCGACGCTGATCGCGCGCCACTCGAGTGCCTCGCGGCTCCGCACCACCCGGCGACCAGGCTGAGCATCGCCGCCGGGTCCTACAGTGGGGATCATGCCTGCCAGCCGCGTGATGCCGACCGACGACGCCACGGACCTGATCCACCTGGTCCGCGAGCTGGCCGCCAAGGAGCTGGCTCCGCGGGCCGCGGAGGCCGAGGCGACCGAGACGTTCCCGCGCGAGGTGTTCCGCACCCTCGGCCGGGCCGGGATCCTCGGGCTCCCGTACGCCGAGGAGCACGGCGGCGGCGGGCAGTCCTACGAGGTCTACCTCCAGGTGCTCGAGGAGCTCGCCGCCTGCTGGTCCAGCGTCGGGGTCGGGGTCAGCGTGCACGCGCTGAGCTGCTTCGGCCTGGTCACCCGTGGCACCCAGGAGCAGCAGAAGCGCTGGCTGCCCGACATGCTCGGCGGTGAGCAGCTCGGCGCCTACTGCCTGTCGGAGGCGCACGCCGGCTCCGACCCGGCCGCGATGCGCACCACCGCGAAGCGGGACGGCGACGGCTACGTGCTCTCGGGTGCCAAGGCCTGGACCACCCACGGCGGGCAGGCCGACTTCTACAAGGTGATGGCCCGCACCAGCGATGACCGCAACGGCATCTCCTGCTTCCTGGTGCCGGCCGACGCCGAGGGGCTGTCCGCCGACCCGCCCGAGCGCAAGATGGGGCTCACCGGCAGCGCCACCGCGACGATGCGCTTCGACGGGGTCCGGGTGGACGCCGACCGGCTGCTGGGCGCCGAGGGCGACGGCCTCGCGATCGCGCTCGCGGGTCTCGACGCAGGACGGCTCGGCATCGCGGCGCTGGCGACCGGGCTCGCGCAGGGTGCCCTCGACGACGCGGTCGCCTACGCCGGCGAGCGCGAGACCTTCGGCCGCAAGATCATCGACCACCAGGGCCTGGGGTTCGTGCTGGCGGACATGGCGGCCGCGGTCGAGTCGGCCCGGGCGACGTACCTCGCAGCGGCCCGGCGCAAGGACCAGGGGCTGCCGTTCGGCACCCAGGCCTCGATCGCCAAGCTGGTCGCCACCGACAACGCGATGAAGGTGACCACCGACGCCGTGCAGGTGCTAGGCGGCTACGGCTACACCCGCGACTTCCCCGTGGAGCGCTACATGCGCGAGGCCAAGGTGATGCAGATCTTCGAGGGCACCAACCAGATCCAGCGCCTGGTGATCAGCCGCGCGCTCGCCCGCCCCGACCGAGGAGCGGTCACCACCCGGAAGGACAGCTGAGTGCAGCTCGACAACACCGCCGCCATCGTCACCGGAGGCGCCTCCGGTCTCGGCGCCGCGACCGCCCGCGCCCTCGCCGCGAAGGGCGCCGAGGTCTACGCCCTCGATCTGCTGGCCAGCATCGAGACCGCCCCGGACATCGACCGGGTGACCTATCTCGACGCCGACGTCACCCGGATCGACGACGTCCGCAACGCGCTCGCCGCGACCACCGAGAGCGACGCGCCGCTGCGCACGGTGGTGAGCTGCGCCGGGATCGCCCCGTCGGCCCGCATCCTGGGCAAGAAGGGCGTGCACGACCTCGCGATGTACGCCGCCGTGGTCCAGGTCAACCTGGTCGGCACCTTCCAGGTGCTGGCCCTGGCCGCGGAGCACATCGCCCGGACCGAGCCCGACGAGAACGGCCAGCGGGGCGTGATCCTCAACACCGCCTCCATCGCGGCGTACGACGGACAGGTCGGCCAGGCCGCCTACGCCTCGTCCAAGGCCGGCATCGTCGGCCTGACGCTGCCCGCCGCCCGGGACCTGGCGCAGTACGGCATCCGGGTCTGCACGATCGCGCCGGGCATCGTCGAGACACCGATGCTGGCGACCATGCCCGACGAGGTCCGCACGCGTCTCGCCGCCGGAGTGCCGTTCCCCCAGCGGCTCGCGCGTCCCGAGGAGTTCGCCCAGCTGGCGCTGGCCGTGATCGACCACGACTACCTCAACGGCGAGGTGATCCGGATGGACGGCGCGCTGCGGATGCCGCCCCGCTAGTGGTCCGTCTGCGAATTGATCTGGCGGAGGGTTTCGCGGCCGCGTTGGACTTTGGCGATGATGTCGTCGGCGGTGGCTTTCCAGATGAATGGCTTGGGGTCGGTGTTCCAGTGCTTGGCCCAGGTGCTGATCGCGTCGCTGAGTTCTGCGACGTTGGTGAACGTGCCGCGGCGCAGACGCCGGTCGGTGAGTTCTTTGAACCATCGTTCGATCAGGTTGAGCCACGAGCTCGAGGTCGGTGTGAAGTGAAGGTGCCAGCGACGTCGGTCGCGGTGAGCCAGCCACTTCTTGATCTCGGGGGTGGAGTGGGCTGAGAGGTTGTCCAGGACGACGTGGACGCCCAGGCCGCGCGGCACGGTTGCGTCGATCTGTTTGAAGAATCTCAAGATGTCGGCGCCGGTGTGGCCCTTGTTCAAGCCGGTGAGGACTTCGCCGGTGGCGATGTTCATGGCCGCGAACAGGTCGATGGTTCCGTTGCGCTTGTAGTCGTGGGTCATGGTCCCCGCCCGGCCGGGTTTCATCGGCAGCGAGGGCTGGGTCCGATCCAGTGCCTGGCACTGGGTTTTCTC